>JBGZBY010000110.1:0-73271 GCA_041844915.1 Eubacteriales bacterium | reverse complement strand
ATAAAGAATTAATGAAGCAAGCTTTTTATAAGGAAATAACGATCAGAAACGGAAAAACATTTGAAAAGATAGCGGAAATTCTGGAGAATGGAAGATAAATCCCGGCGGTGGAGAATAGCCGGAAAACTTAGAATTTACAGGGAATGTGCTAGCAGCGAAGCAAATCCCTGAGGGATTTGCTACCCCTCGGTATTGGCAAATTGGTCGCCGAGGCAAATCCCTACACACGCCTTAAGAATACGATGAATTCGAAACGATAGAGCGTGCGATGGGGACGACTTTCCCTTTTCATTTTGCTAAAATACTATTGTAATAGTCATCAATTTTTAGTACAATAAAGGAGAAGAAAATGAGGAATGGAGAAAACGGATTTAATTACTTAAAGGAAAGTAGCCCCAACAACTTTACAGAAGCCCACAAGGAATTCAAATTCACCGCTCGGAATGATTACGCCTTTAAGCTACTCTTTGGCAATCCCGAAAATATCATTATCCTAAAAGAGTTTCTCTCTGTTGTTTTAAATTTGGAGGAAGAAAGCTTTGAGGAAATCGTCATTGAAAATCCCATGGTGGGGAATTATCACTACGAGGAAAAGCAGGGGATTTTGGATATCAAGCTGACTCTCAGAGATGGCAAAAAAATCAATGTTGAAATGCAGAACCGCTATGAGCCGAATTATGAAAAGCGAGCCCATTTTTACTGGGCCAGCCGCTATCTGGAGCGCTTTGTGGTAGGAGAGGAGTATAAAGGCTTAAGTGCCTGCATTGGAATCCATATTTTAAATGATAGCTTCTCCTTCGCGCCTGACCTTCACTCTATTTATCAGGTGAGGAACACCCAAAGAGAAATACGCCTAAGCGAGGATTTTGAGCTGCATTTTTTAAACTTGACGCAGCTAAAGACAGAAGCCTTGGGAGAAAGCGCCTTGGAGCAATGGCTGTCCTTTATAAAAACTGATGACAACGAACTTCGGCAAAGACTGGGAAAGGAGAATGCGACCATGCAATACGCCAATGAAATACTGAACCGATTTTACAGCGATAAGGAAGAACGATTAAAATATGAAGCGGCATTTCGCTATGAATGCGATCAGGCAAGCCTGCTTGGGCAAGGGAGAGAAGAAGGCATCCGTATCGGCGAAGCACATGGCCGCTACTATGAAAATCTCCAAACCGCCCGAAATATGAAAGCTAGGGCATTGGATATTTCCTTGATTCAGGAAATCACCGGCCTTACCGCCGAGGAGATTGCGGAGATGTAGATAAAAATAAAAAAGGGCATTGTTCTGAAATACTTTGGAGTGATGCTTTTTGCTTTTTTAAACAAAGCCCTGCGCATACCTTAAGAACATGACAAATTGGAAGTTGAGGAGGTAATACAAATGGGAATGATAGCAAATTATCAGTTGATCCGTGATGAGCAATTAAAATCGCTTAAAAATTTCAATGCGGAAGAGGATGATATCTTTGAAGAAGTCGAGGATTGGAATGAAGAAGCAGAGATATTACTTGATTTAGATAAAATGTGGGATGCTCTTCATTTTGTATTGACAGGGAAGGGGATTAATCATTTGATTAAGGGAAATCCTTTAAGTGAAGCTGTTGTAGGTGTATCTTCGATTGATGATGCAGAAGAATTTATAGCTTATACGGAAAAGTCAAGGATAGCGGACATAGTTTCAGCTCTTGATGATTTTGATATAGAAAAAGCTATGGAAAATTTCAATATGGAAGAATGTAAAGAAGCGGAGCTATATCCCGACATTTGGGATTACAAAGAAGAAGCCGATGATATAAAAAATGATTTGATGAATTGTTTTCAAGATATGAAGGCATTTTATAAAGAAGTGCTAGAAGCCAATGGTAATGTAATGGTTACGATTTATTAGAAAATGATAGCACTGTGTCCGGAATGTTCTCATATCTTTTATGGCTATCCAAATTGTTGACATGCTTTTAAAAATAGAGGATGTATATATTGTCATTGGGATGGAAGCCAAAGTGAATATGTAAAATAGCTAAAAAGTAATGATTAAATATAAAATTCTAGGGGTGATGACATGGAAAAAATATGGGAAGAATTATATAATGCAGCAAAGAAAGTGCAAAATAAAAGAGAGATTTCTAGTAACATGACTGCTGGCGGGGTAGCTGCCGCGGTAGAATCGGAAAGTGGAAAAATATATGCTGGTGTATGTATAGATACATCTTGCGCTCTTGGGATATGTGCTGAAAGAAATGCTATATTTAACATGATTACTAATGGAGAAAATAAGATAAAGAAGGTTATTGCAGTTAGGTCCAATGGCGATATAATAATACCTTGTGGCGCATGCAGAGAATTTATGGCACAACTTATGCCGGATTCTTATAAAAAAGTCGAAGTAATGATGAATTATAATGAGAACAAAGTTATGACACTAGGAGATTTAACACCCTATTGGTGGATTTAAGCTGCCTCAGAGGCTTTGATTATGGGAAGCGTCAACTCTGCTTTATTGTTTCCGCTGCTTTGAAGGAAGTTGCACGAATGGAACAGGGACTATCATAAGGTATTGACTTTTTCTTCTGAATGCAGTACGATTGTATTACAAGAGATTTGAGAAAGGAGAACAGATATGTCTACAATTAGCTTGAGAGTTTCAGAAAAGGAATTGAACATTTTCAAAGCCTACGCAAAGCACAATAACAGCACATTGTCCGAAATTATTAGAATTACTATGCTTGAACGTATTGAGGACGAATACGACCTTAATGTGTTTGAAGAATACGAAACAGAAAAACAGGCAGGAACATTAAAAATACGCCCAATCAATGAGCTTTGGAAAGAGCTTGAATTATGATTTATCAACTTGTTACTACCGATAAATTCGATAAGTCATTTAAGCAACTTGATAGGCAAACGCAAAAAATAATCAAAGCATGGATTGATAAAAACCTAATCGGAACCTCAAATCCAAGACAACATGGAAAACCACTTAAAGTCAATAAAAGCGGACAATGGCGATACAGAGTAGGTGATTATCGAATTTTAGCTGAAATACAAGACAATGAAATTGTATTAGTTCTCCTTGATGTAGGGCACAGAAGAAGTATTTATCAGGATTGAAAGTAAAATCATAGTTGAAAAAAAGAGGGTTATTCCTCTTTTTTTATGGCTTCTAATTGCTCGGAGATAAGCCCTTTCAATTAATGTAAGCATTAATTCGATTAATGCATGCATTAATTTAGCGGTTGCGTTTTTATGCGCCAAAAGAATGACATCGCCATATAAAAACGTTATTTTTGTTTTTTCTCTTTCTTTGATTTTTGTTTAATTATTCAAATTTATAAAAACGATGATTAAATATTCATACAACCCCAAAGATATCTACAGATTCCTTGTGGTATAAAATTATTTCATCGTAGCGCTCTCCCTAAAATACCGAATTTATAAAATTTTTATTATTTTTCTCTAGAATTGGATCTTTTTTAAGCGATATGACCTATTTTTTTTAATGTAAACCAGATGTTTTTGGAAAAGGGAGCGGAGAGCTTTGAACAGGCTTCTATGCTGGAGCATCTTTTCGGCAAGAATGAAAGCAAAAACTGGCGCGAGAAGATGAATCCTGATCAGCTTTTGGCTTGTGAAACTTGGAAAGGTAGCTTTTCCATTTCGCGGGAAATGATTGATGATAGAAAATCGATGGACTTGAAAAATAAGCCGCAGGCGTTTTTAACATCGTATTATCGAATAAGGGAAATGTTTGGGGCGGCGCTGTTTGAGGCGGCAATTGCTGGAAAAAAGAATTTTTCTTTCCGAGGGAAAATTTTTGACGCAAGCACAGCGGATAATTTGGCGCTGTTTGATAAGGCGCATCCTTCGGTTATAGAAGGGGTTGGTCTGAAGCAGTCCAATCAGTTTAAAGACGCTTTTTCGGCGGAGGCGCTGAGAGCAATGAAAAGTGTCATGCAAGATTTTAGAGGAGATAATGAGGAGATTCTGGCTGTTGTGCCGGATACTATCTTGATTCCCAATGAATATAAACTGAAAAAGTCAGTTTTTGAAGCGATTGGAGCAGATAAAGACCCAGCGGCGCCCAGCGATAGATTTAGATATCAGTTTGGTCATTGGAATGTGATCGTATGGCAGTATCTGAATCAATTTATTGCGCCGGCAGTAAAGCCTTGGATTTTGCTGGATAGCAAATGGAATAAGGAGAATGGTGGCGCGGTATGGTTTGACTGTGTAAAGCTTAAGGTAACAAGTTCGCTAGATCGTGATACCAATGGGAATATCTGGGATGGCCATGCGCGATTTGTAGCGGACTTTAATGACTGGAGAGCGTTTGCCATTGGCGGCATTAGTGGCGGAAGTGCGCTCCTAGCGTAGGGGAAGAGATAGGGAGCCGCAAGGCTCCCTAAGCAAAGCAAGAAGCAGAAGCCAGTAGGGCGGCAGCAGAGGAAAGGAAAAATCAAGCGACTGCAAAGGAAGCAGCATAAAATTTTCGGGATATGGTTTACGGAAAACCAGCTTTATGATACAATTAAAAGAGAGGAATAACGGACAGAAAAAGATAAAAGAAAGCAGGCTAAGCATAGCAGCACAGGAAGACGGGAAGAAGCTGGCCTTGCTCAAAGCAAGGAAGATTTCAAACGGTTAAGCAAAAGAGGATAAAAGGAGAAAACTCATGAGAAAAGACTTTGGACAAAAGACTTGGTTATACCCTATGCCGGTGCTGATTGTAGCGGCATATGATGAAAACGGCAGAGCCAACGCTATGAACGCAGCCTGGGGCGGAATTTATGATACCAATCAAGTGATCCTTTGCCTTAGTGACGGGCATAAGACAATGAAAAATATCAGAGCCAAAAAGGCCTTTACTGTAAACATAGCGGATGCCGGACATGTAGTAGGAGCAGATTATGTTGGCATTGTTTCCGGAAACGAGGTGGAGAACAAGCTGGAAAAGGCGGGATTTCATATGCAGCGCAGCGAGTATGTCAACGCACCGGTTATTGAGGAGCTGCCAATGGCTTTGGAATGTAATCTTGTCAAATTTACCGAAGACGGCAATATTATCGGAGAAATCGTCAATGTAAGCATTGACGAAAGGGCACTGAATGATAAGGGCTATCCGGATCCGGCAAAGCTGAGAGCAATCACCTATGATCCGATTTGCCATCAGTACTTGGTCTTGGGTGAAAAGGTCGGAATGGCATTTAAGGATGGCGAAGCGCTGAAATAGAAAGGCTTTTCTGTATTTGTAACGATTCGCCGGCCGCAGAAAATGAAATATTGACAAAGCGAGGAGAATGATGTATTTACTGACTTTTATTCAAAATGGCAAAGAAACCTCAATAGCGTTGTTTGAGAGCATGGAAAGTGGACGAAGCTTGGCGGAGAGGATTCCCGGTTATCGGATATGGCGGGAGGAAATAGAGGGATATACTTATGTATATGAAAGCTTCGAACCAGCGGAGCTGCCGGATTATATGGAGCTGGAGCATAGGGGAAATCGGATTCCGCTGACTCGTTTCATGTTTCCGGATGAGGAAGAGGTCGATATTTTTTGGCGGGAGCTGATCAATGTAGACGAAAAAGGCAGCGGCCTGATTGAGGGAGCGACGGCGGTAGACGCTTATGTGGTTAACAATGCTGAGGCAGAGGCTTATATTAAACGGAGAGAAGCCAATTATTGCAAAGTGAGCAGTCTTTTGCAGGAAATGGGCTATGAAACGGAGCGTGCCTGTCGAGGCTCGGAAGACGGAGAAGCGATTGTCGTGCGGCAGAGCGGAGCGGGTGATTGGCACTTTTTTTCGCATATGGATCCGTTTTTTGTGGAGGAGCTGCCGGAAAACGAAGAAGAGCTGCGGCGATGGGCAGAACTGCAGCTGGGAATTGTTTAACGACAGCGCGCTTCTCGAATGGAAAAGTATTTTAGTTAGGCTGCAAACATGGGGAAAATGTCAAAGCATTGAGCATCAAATTGGGTCATGACCGATATTAAATCGGCAATAGGGCAAGGGCAGCCGCTATTGAATATAGGGAAAAAGCCCTGCTGGCGATTGCAGAAAGCAGAGGATTCGGAAGGAAACGGAAAATGACAGAAAAGGAAAGGCAGGATTTGCTGGCGCTTTTGCGCGCTCGTTTTTGCGCGAATGAAGGTCGGCATCCGCAGCTGAATTGGGAAGCAATAGAAAACAGATTAGCCGAAAGGGAGGAAAAGCTGGCAGTGCTTTTGAAAATGGAGGAAAGCGGCGGAGAGCCGGATGTCCTCCTTTATGAAGCGGAAAACGATCAGTATGTTTTTTGCGATTTTGCCAAGGAAAGCCCGATCGGCAGGCGCAATCTTTGCTATGACCAAAAAGCGTTGGAACAAAGAAAAAAGAACCCGCCGGTGGGAGCGGCAGCGGCTCTGGCGGAAGAAATGGGAATAGAGCTTTTGACGGCGGAGCAATATCAGCTTTTACAGCAGACCGGCGATTATGATACGAAGACCTCCAGCTGGATTCAAACACCGGAAAGGATTAGAGCCTTGGGCGGAGCGCTTTTTTGCGATAAAAGATATGCGACGGTTTTTGTCTATCACAACTCGGCGGAATCCTATTATTCGACTAGAGGCTTTCGTGGAATGGTAAAAATTTAACAAAATGACTTTTCCTAGAAGAAATGCTTTTGAAATCGGCACCTTTTTGCCGGAAGCCGGCAGGGTGGCTTTGAAAGGAATTTGGCAGCCGGTGTCTGACACGGGCGGAGAGGCTGCTGCGCGAAAACAGGAAGATTAGGTGGGTGGCCATTTTTGCGGATTTATAGGCAAAACGAGGGATGGACATGGGATTTCGTATCTTGGCAAAAGCGCTGGAATTGGAAGAAAGAAATAATTCGGCTTGGGATATCGGCGGGAGTTAGCAGAAATTTAACGAATTTCAAAAAAAGAACTTGAAATAATAGGCAGAGTTGAGTATAATAAAGCCAAAGATTGTAAGCAGATAATTTTGCAAAGCAGTCAGGTCGATTGTTTTGAATTCTTGAAAAAGGGAAAAACGATTGATGATCCAAAACAAATGTAAACAAATAGGAGGAAGAAAAATGGCAGTAAAAGTAGCGATTAATGGTTTTGGCCGTATTGGACGTCTTGCATTCCGTCAAATGTTTGGAGCAGAGGGATACGAAGTTGTTGCGATCAACGATCTTACCGATGCGATGATGTTGGCGCATTTATTGAAGTATGATTCTTCGCAGGGCAGATACGCTTTGGCTGACAAGGTATCGGTAGAAGGAGAATACATCGTAGTAGACGGAGTTAAGATTCCGATTTATGCAAAAGCAAACCCAGCTGAGCTTCCATGGAAAGAATTGGGAGTAGACGTTGTTTTGGAATGTACAGGCTTTTTTGCTTCCAAAGCGAAATCACAGGCGCACATTGATGCAGGCGCTAAGAAAGTAGTTATTTCCGCTCCGGCAGGAAATGATCTTCCGACTGTTGTTTTTGGCGTAAACGAGCATATCCTGACCAAGGAAGACACCATCATTTCTGCGGCTTCCTGCACGACCAACTGCTTGGCTCCGATGGCGAAGGCATTGAATGATCTGGTTCCGATCGAAAAGGGCTTTATGACCACGATTCATGCTTATACCGGTGATCAAATGACTTTGGACGGTCCGCACAGAAAGGGCGATTTAAGACGTGCCCGTGCGGCGGCAGCCAATATCGTTCCGAACTCTACTGGCGCTGCAAAGGCGATCGGATTGGTTATTCCGGAGCTTGATGGCAAATTGGCAGGCGCAGCACAGCGCGTACCGGTAGTTACCGGCTCCAGCACAGAATTGATTTGCGTGGTAAACGGAGAAGTGACCAAGGAGCAGATTAATGCAGCGATGAAAGCAGCGGCCAGCGCTTCTTACGGCTACAATGAGGATGAAATCGTTTCTTCCGATATCATTGGCGATACCCACGGCTCTGTATTTGATGCAACTCAGACCCGCGTAACCTCCTTGGGCGGCGGTAAGACTTTGACTCAGACCTTTGCTTGGTATGACAATGAAAATTCTTATACCAGCCAGATGGTTCGTACTATTAAATACTTTGCTGATTTGGATGAGTCCTTAAAGGCTTAATCTTTAGAAAACAATATTAAAACGATCCAAAGAGGATCCGATCTAATCTTGGGTCGGATCCTCTTTTTAACAATGTCAAGAAAGGAATTGCTATGCTGAATAAGAAAACGGTAGATGATATTAATGTAAAGGGAAAAAAGGTATTGGTGCGTTGCGATTTTAACGTGCCGATCATTGAAGGAAAAATAACGGATGAAAATCGTTTGACAGCGGCGCTGCCGACTTTGAATAAGCTGATTGGCGACGGCGGTCGCTTGATTCTTTGCTCCCATTTGGGCAAACCGAAGGGCGAGCCGAAGCCGGAATTATCCTTGGCTCCAGTCGCTAAGAGATTAAGCGAGCTTTTGGGCAAGGAGGTCGTGTTTGCAGCAGATAATGAGGTCGTCGGAGCGAATGCTAGAGCCGCAGTAGAAAAGATGCAGGACGGCGATGTCGTGCTTTTGGAAAACACCAGATACCGCAAAGAAGAAACCAAAAACGAAGAAGGCTTTTCTAAGGATTTGGCTTCTTTGGCGGAGGTATTTGTCAATGACGCCTTCGGAACAGCGCACAGAGCGCATTGCTCGAATGTTGGCGTGACCAAATTCCTTAGCCCGAATGTTGTCGGCTACTTGATGGAAAAGGAAATCAATTTCCTAGGCAATGCCGTAACCAGTCCGAAAAGACCGTTTGTAGCGATTCTTGGTGGCGCTAAGGTTTCGGATAAGATCAATGTCATCAGCAATTTGATCGAAAAAGTAGATACTCTGATCATCGGCGGCGGAATGGCTTACACCTTCTTAAATGCAATGGGCAATAATATTGGAAAATCCTTGTTTGAGGCCGATAAGGTTGATCTGGCAAAGGAAATGTTGGCGAAAGCGGAGGCGCGCGGCGTGAAGCTGTTGCTGCCGATTGACAATGTAGTCGCTCAGGAATTTAAAAATGATACGCCCTTTAAGACGGTATCCCGCGGCGGTATAGAAGACGACTGGGAGGGGCTGGATATCGGAGAGGAAACGGTAAAGGCTTTCTCGGCAGAAATCGAAAATGCACAAACCGTTGTTTGGAATGGGCCGATGGGCGTATTTGAGTTTGAAAATTTCGCAAAGGGAACCAAGGCGATTGCTGAGGCATGTGCAAAGGCAGCCGAAAAGGGCGCAACGGTAATCATCGGCGGCGGTGACTCGGCGGCGGCAGTAAATCAGATGGGCTTTGGCGATAAGATGACTCATATCTCTACTGGTGGCGGCGCTTCCTTGGAATTCTTAGAAGGCAAGGAATTACCGGGTGTTTTCGCGGCAGACGATAAATAATCTGGTTTCTCCTTATCAAAGAGCCGTATTTTTGCTGGCGAGGCAAGAGGACTGATTAGCAAAGAGAGAAGCTCTTAAAAAATGGAGAGAGTTGAACGGATTAGGAAAAAACGGAAAGGATTTGATGGATATGAGAAGAAAAATTATTGCCGGAAACTGGAAGATGAATAAAACTCCGCAGGAAGCGGTAGCTTTGATCAATGAATTGAAGCCTTTGCTGGCAAACGCGGAGGCAGAAGTCGTTTTCTGCCCGCCGGCAGTTAGTTTGGCGGCGGCCTTGGAGGCGGTTCGCGGCAGCAATATAGGAATTGGCGCTCAAAATATGTATTTTGAAGAAGCCGGGGCTTTTACTGGGGAAGTAGCTCCTAAGATGCTGACGGAAATGGGCGTAAAGTATGTTATTCTCGGCCATTCCGAGAGAAGGCAGTATTTTGCGGAAACCGATGAAACGGTCAATAAAAAGGTTTTAAAGGCCTTGGAGCATGGTCTGGTACCAATTGTTTGTGTAGGCGAGAGCTTAGAGCAGAGAGAACAGGGAATTACGGAGGATCTGGTGCGCTTGCAGACTAAGATTGCTTTGCAGGGAGTGTGCCCGACCAGAGTAAAAGAAGTGGTTATTGCCTATGAGCCGATCTGGGCGATCGGTACCGGCAGAACGGCGACTAATGAGCAGGCTGAGGAGGTTTGCGCGGCGATTCGTAAGGTTTTGAAGGAGCTTTATGGCGAAGCGGCGGAGGAAATTCGCATTCAATACGGCGGAAGCGTTAAGCCGGACAATGCCAAGGAAATTTTTGGTATGCCCAATATTGACGGAGGCTTGGTTGGCGGCGCATCCTTGACGAAGGATTTTGCCGGGATTGTTCAGTAGCAGTGCTTCCGGCCATGGATGCCCAGAGGGAAAAAGGGGCGAAACGGCGCGGCTTCCAATGATGAAGATTAGCCGAAAACAGTGATAATAAAAGAAAAGAGGCTATTGCAGCGATAGGAGCTTTATATCGACTTGATTTTAAAAGTTCCTATGCGGGCAATGGCTTCTTTTTTTAGCGGTTTTGCCAAATAGTGCTGGTAAAGGATAAAATCAAGCTTTATAGCAGGATAGCGTTAGCTATCCTGCTTTGCTGAAAGATAAAATTAAAATATGGTTTTTAAAGGGAAGGAAGCTTCGATATGCGAAAGTATCTTTTTTTGACAGCTTTTATCTCAGGATTTTTATAGTGTTTTTTAACTTGACAGTGGAATTTTTATAGGCTACAATAAGGAGCAGAGCAAGCCTAGATGGTGCGATATCTTTAGGAAAATATGGTTTTTTAGAGAATCGCGGGAGAGGATTGCTGACATAGAAAAAATATAGCAGAGAGAGGAAAGCATGGTATTTTCAAGTCTTTTTTTTATTTTTGTATTTTTGCCGATTTGTTTGGTGGTATATTATCAGATGCCTAGCCGCAATGCTAAAAATTGGGTGCTGATCATTGCCTCGCTGATTTTTTATGCATGGGGAGAGCCGGTTTGGATCACTTTATTGCTGTTTAGCGCGGGGGTAGACTATATTCATGGGCTTATTATTGAAGGTCATCGCGGGAAATGGCAGGCAAAGGCGGCAGTGGTCAGTTCCTTGGTACTGAATTTGGGATTGCTGGCAATTTTTAAATATTCCGGTATGATTGTAGGCACGATTAGCTCCTTGACGGGAATGAATATTGGATATCAGGGCTTTTCCCTGCCGATCGGCATTTCATTTTATACCTTTCAGACAATTTCCTATACGATTGATGTGTATCGGGGAGAAACTAGGGCACAGAGATCGCTTTCTAAATTTTTGCTGTTTGTATCGCTGTTTCACCAGCTGGTGGCTGGGCCGATCGTGCGCTATGTCGATATTGCCAATGAGATTGACAATCGGGTATTTAAGCTGGATGAATTTAGCAATGGCGTCAACCGCTTTATTTTGGGCTTAGCCAAAAAGGTGCTGATTGCCAATACGGCCGGAGCCTTGGGAGAAGGAATCTTGGTGATCGGCGGGCAAAATGCTTCGGTTCTGGGTTCTTGGCTGGGAATTCTGTTTTTTTCCTTTCAGATCTTTTTTGATTTTTCCGGCTATTCGGATATGGCGATTGGTATGGGAAAAATGTTTGGCTTTACCTATAAGGAAAACTTTAACTATCCCTATATTTCAACATCGGCAACGGATTTTTGGAGGCGCTGGCATATTTCTCTGGGAACATTTTTCCGAGATTATCTATATATTCCATTAGGCGGAAACCGGCGGCATGCTTATCGCAATTTATTTATTGTCTGGTTTTTAACGGGGCTATGGCATGGCGCGTCTTGGAATTTTGTAGTCTGGGGTCTTTATTACGGTGTTTTTATTGCCGTGGAGAGAGTGTTTCGGGATAAAACTGGCTGGAAAATGCCCCAATTTTTCGGGCATGTATATTGCGTCTTTCTTACCCTAGTGGGCTGGGTGTTCTTTTATTTTGAATCCTTAACGGATGCGCTGGGCTACTTAAAGCAAATGTTCGGTTTGGCAGGGCTTCCTTTTAAGAATTTACAGTTTGAGATTATTTTAGAGAATAATATTTATTTTATTTTGGTTGCGCTGATTGCCTGCACGCCGATTTTGGGATATCTCTGGAAGCGAACAAAGCTTGAACAGACACCGGTTTTATTATTGCTCAATGGAGGTTTGTTCTTTTCTTCGGTAGCAATGCTGGTTGGGCAGACCTACAATCCCTTTTTGTATTTCCGATTTTGATCAGCAGGAGCAAACAGACTGTTAAGAAAAATAAGAGAATACAGAGCATGGGAGAGATTGCGGGCGGAAGCGTCAGGCGGAAGGAGTTGCTTTCGCCAAGGGGCATAGACGAGCAGGCCGTCAGGAAAGCAATGGGAAAATATTGTGGAAAGAGAGAATACAAGTGGAATGATCAAGAAATTAAATGTAGTGTTATTTGTATTGGGCTTGATTGTCATGGGGCTTTTAAATATGATTCTGTATAATCGCCAGGAGATTTCGGCACAGGAGAACAGGGCGCTGGCGAAATTTCCGGAGCTTTCGGCAGAGAACTTAAAAAGCGGTGCTTTTTTTACTGGAATCGAAACCTTTTATGCTGATCGCTTTATGTTCCGTGAGAGCTGGATTGGCCTGGGAGATAAGCTGAATGCCTTAAAGGGTATTTCCGGGGAGGATGAAGCAGAGATTATAACACTAAATACCGGAGATCAGTTTGCTGCTGGTCCCGATAAGGCGCAGGAGCAGCCGGCTTCGGTCGAGGTAAAGCCTGCGGAAACGGAGGTTGTGGCGGAGGAACGCGGAGCAGGTCTGGTTGGAAGCGTCCGTGATTTGAACGAAAGAGTAAAGCTATATGCCCGCAGGGAAATTGAGGAGTATTTGGTGGCCAATCCGCAGGAGGCGAATGAGATATCCGGCGCGGAAACGGCACAGCCGACGGCTCCAAATACGGAAATGGTAATTAACGATGTTGACGACAATGAGGTCGGCGAGGTTAGAAGCAATTTTCTGGTGCTAAAGGACTCGGTTTATGAAATTTTTGGCTATCGGACAGCGGCTTGCCAGTTTTATGCCGAAAGCCTCAATCAATTTGCCGCCAAGGTGCCGGAAAATGTAAGAATCTTTTCCTTGATTGCGCCCAGTCATATTGAGTTTGTGCAAAATAAAAAGTATCGTGAAATGGGATCCTCTCAAGAAGAAGCGATTGGAGTGATTAACAGCTTTTTGGCGCCGCGTATTACGCCGGTTGACGCCAGAAGCTCAATCTTTGCTCATTATCAGGACTATCTGTATTTTCGCTCCGATCACCACTGGACGGCTAGAGGCGCCTATTATGCCTATGAAGCCTTTGTCAGGACAGCGGGATTTTCGCCGGTAACGCTGGATAAATATGAAAAAAAGGATTTCCCCGGCTTTTTAGGAACGCTGTATGACAAAACACGCAGCCAGAAGGTGGCGGCCAACCCCGATACGGTCGAGGTTTTTATGCCGCTGGTGGAATCAACCTTTAAGATTCACACCTCAAAGGGCGGAGTATTGGACTGGAATGTAATTAACGAAAGCTACGGCAAAGCAAGCTTTAAGAATAAATATTTAGTCTTTTTGAGCGGTGATGAGCCGTTGTCGATAATTACTACCAATGTTGATACCAATCGAAAAATTTTGGTATTTAAGGATTCATATGGCAATGCCTTTATTCCGTTTTTGATGAATCACTATAAAGAGATTCATGTGATTGACCCCAGACATTTTCAGGCAAATGCGGTGGCCTATGCCAATGAAAAGGGCTTTGATGATATCCTTTTTCTCAATTATAGTGTGGTTATCGCCGGTAATCAAAATTTTGCCAAAAACATTCAAAGGGTCAGCCAGTAAGGCGAAACGGCCGCTCCTATCAAGCGGCATTTGACTTGGCGTGAGCATAGCCGGCGAGATCGAAATATTCCGGTTTTTTAAAAGAAATTCCTTGATTTTTTGGCTATATCGGTTATACTATAAAGGAAAGGGAAATGGATGCGACCATATCCCCGATTTAAAAATCGTTCATAAAAAGCATTTTGAAAGGAGATTAATCAATGAAAGGTTATCTTGAAATTACAGACGTTCTTGCCAGAGAGGTGTTGGACTCAAGAGCAAATCCCACGGTTGAGGTTGACGTTACCGTATTAAACGAAGAAACCAATCGTCTTTATTTGGGACGCGCTTCAGTTCCCTCTGGTGCTTCGACCGGCGAGTTTGAAGCAGTAGAGCTGCGCGACGGCGGTGATCGCTATTTGGGTAAGGGCGTTTTAAATGCAGTAGATAATGTCAATGAGATTATTGCAGAAGAGTTGATCGGCTTAAATGCCTTGGATCAAAGATATATTGACGAGCTGATGCTTGAGCTGGACGGTACGGAAAATAAGTCGAAGCTGGGCGCCAATGCGATCTTGGCAGTGTCCATGGCGGTAGCTAAGGCGGCGGCAGCGGCTTTGGGAATGCCTTTGTATCAATATTTGGGCGGCTTCAACAGCTATACTCTGCCGGTTCCAATGATGAATATTTTAAACGGCGGACAGCATGCTGATAATACAGTTGATTTTCAGGAATTCATGATCATGCCGGTAGGCGCAACCTCTTTTAGTGAAGCGCTGCGTAGCTGTGCAGAGGTTTATCACAATTTGAAGTCCGTACTTAAGTCCAAGGGCTTATCAACGGCGATCGGCGATGAGGGCGGCTTTGCTCCGAACCTTGCAACTGCCGAGGATGTGCTTGATCTAATTATGGAAGCGATTGCTAAGGCTGGCTACGAGGCAGGCAAGGACTTTAGAATTGCGCTTGACGTGGCTGCTTCCGAACTTTTCTGTGATGAATGCGGAAAATACTTCTTTGAAGGAGAAACGGAAGCCAAGGGCGGCGATAAGATTTATCGTACCTCTGCGGAAATGGTTGATTATTATGAAATGCTGGTCAACAAATACCCGATCATCTCAATTGAGGACGGCTTGGATGAAAATGACTGGGAAGGCTGGAAGCTTTTGACCGAGCGTTTGGGCAAGAAGATTCAGTTGGTTGGCGACGATCTGTTTGTTACCAATACTTCCCGCTTGGCAAGAGGTATTGAAGAAGGTTGTGCAAACTCGATCCTGATTAAGGTAAATCAAATCGGTTCCTTGACGGAAACCTTTGATGCAATCAAGATGGCAAATCGCGCCGGCTATACTGCCGTTGTTTCCCATCGTTCCGGTGAAACCGAAGACGCTACGATTGCCGATATTGAAGTAGCGGTAAATGCCGGACAGATCAAGACCGGTGCGCCGGCAAGAACGGATCGTGTGGCAAAATACAATCAGCTTCTTAGAATTGAAGAAGAACTGGATGATATTGCGTACTATCCGGGACTGGACGCTTGGTTTAACTTGAAAAACAAATAGGATAAAATTGCTTTAATGGCAAAAGAAAGGCTTTCGGAGCGCGGCTTATGCTCCGAAAGCCTTTTGGCTGAAACGCAAAAAGAATCCCCCGGCTATGCCGAGGGAGGAGAAGGGCTTATTAAAACCTAAATAAATGGTTAAAATTTTAGGAAAGTTGCCAAAACCTTAGATAATTGGTCAAATTCTTGGATAAATGATTAAGGCCTAGATAAATAGAGAAAATTTCAAAATCTTAAATAATTGACGGAAACCGTAGATAAAACGGATTTTTTATGCACATAAAAATACTTAAGCGTACAGCTTAAACTACTCCAAAACGGAAATCATGCTGATTTTAAAAATTTCAGCTATGATTTGGGTTTTCGGAAACGACCATTACCGCTTTGATGACCTCGGCGGTTAAATCGGCCTCAAATTGACGGGAAAGCATATTTGTTTTGGAAAAGACATATCCCTGATCACTGACGACATAGCGAGGTTTAACATCGTTTAAGATAAGTGCCGCAACATCCATTTTGCACTGATCACATTGACAAAAATCTGGCATTTTCTTCAAGGTGTCGTTTAATATATCAAGAACAAAATCCTCCATTATATTATGAAGCTTCATAACTATCTCCTTTTGAAATGAGCGGCTCCTTTTGCTGATGCAGCTGCAACCGCAATGTGTAATTCCCGAATCGCACTTCCTTCCCGAATAAGAGGTCCTGCCTAAAGTTGATTGCTTCGATACCTCCGCCTGCTTGAAGAAATCAGACGGAAGTTTTTAATAAAGAATGGAAGTTAATATCATTATAACAGTTTATGGCAAAAAATACAAGCTTAGCAATAAAAAAAATGTTGATTGCCTGAAAAATTAATTCCTATTTTTTAAAAAGTAGGGTATAATGTGGAATAAGAATAAGCAGGAAAAGGATATTGCCCATGAATTTATTTATTGCCGAATGGCAGAAACAGCTTTATTATTACACTTTAAATGAATACGATCATGTCTATGATCTATATCCGCAGTCCATGCTGGAGGATGCTGCCGAAGGAAATTTTTATATCGGAGTTGTGCGGGAAAAGCAAAATTCGATCAGTTCAGCATTTGTAAGCATTGGAGAGGAAACGATCGGCTTTTTGCCTTATCAGGATATTGTCGGCGAGATTAAAAGCGGAGATCATATTTTAGTTCAGGCGGTGCGGAGCGGCAGCGGTCAGAAGGGCGCGAAGCTGACGATGAAATTTTCTTTGGAGGGAAGCTTTGCTGTGTTGCTTTCAGACACGCAGAAGCTTTATTTCAGTCAAAAACTGTCAAAAGCCAAAAGGCTGCGGCTGGAGCAGTTTTTGGCTGATAAAGAAAGGAAATACGGCTTTATCGTTCGCTCCAGCACAGGGGATGAGGAAGCGCTTTGGCAGGAGATGCAGGAGCTGGCAGCCAAGGCGGAGCGACTGACGGAAAAAGCAAAATATTGGAAGGGGCCTCTTCTTTTGCAGACCAGGGACGCGTTGGACATTTTAAAAGGCAGTGAGATTGACGAGATCTATACGAATCACAAAGGGAGTTTTGAACGGGCAGTGGAATATGTCAAAAGCAATCGTTTGAATATACCGATTCATTACCGAGAGATAGATTATTATCTGCGGCATGATCTGGCGGGTGCCTTTGCCGAAGCAGAAAAAAAGAAGATATGGCTTTCTGGCGGAGGGTATTTGCTGATAGAAAGGACGGAGGCTTTTCATGTGATCGATGTCAACACCGGAAAAACAAAGGGCGGAAGGGAACACGAAAAAACAGTGTTTAAGACGAATTTGGAGGCGGCTAAAGAAGCGGCCAGACAAATTCGCCTGCGGAATTTATCCGGAATTCTTTTGATTGATTTTATTGATATGAAGGAAGCGGCTCATCAGGAGGAGCTGCTGCGGAAAATGACCGAGTATCTGGCGAAAGATCCTATACCGGCAATTGTACATGATATTACAAGGCTGGGAATCATGGAAATTACTCGCAAGAAAAAATACGAAGGCTTGGCAGTTTGGGCGGAAAAACAGCAGAAGCAAATAGAGATGACAGGGCAGGAAAAATAATGAAGTTTCAGCCGGCAGAGGGCACAAGGGCGGAAGGGCTTTGAAAAAACGAAAATCAGAGGCTTGCCTTGCATTGAAGATCAGGAAATATTGATTGACGAATATGAGATTGAGAAATATAATAGTAGTTAGGACATGCGAGGAAGGAGAGAATGATGACTCATATAGAAGAACGCTGGATTGAACGGGAAGAAAGACAGAAAAATTATTTTAAAATATGGCATACTGATTTGCCCAAGAAAGGCGTAGTGTTGCTGCTTACCGGTATGCTTGAACATGTCAGAAGATATGACCGGTTTGCTCGGTTTTTAAATGAAAACGGCTTTGAGGTCGCTGCCGGAGATCACCGCAGCCAAGGACAGACTGGACTCAAAAACGGCAGGCTGGGAGCCTTGGAAAAGGACGGCTTTCGGAAGATTCTTTCCGACCAGAAATACTATGTTGAGATGCTTCGGTGGGAATATCCGGGGCTGCCGCTTTTTTTGATCGGGCATAGCATGGGCTCGCTAATTTGCCAGAAATTTATTCAGCAGCATAGCGACAGCGTTGATGGCGTGGTGCTTCTCGGCAGCTTGAAGCAGCCTCAAACCAAGGCGATGTACGGCAGGTTTTTGTTAAAGGCTGTGATGACGTTTACTGGAGAATATTTTAATTCCAAGCTGGCGAATGCGCTTATATTTTTTAATTATAACAAGGGCTTTGAGCAGGACTTCTCCGATCATGCATGGCTTTGTAGTGATTTGAATGAGGTGCGCCGATATGACCAAGATCCGATGTGTGGTTATCTGGTGTCAAATAATTTTTTGTATGAGCTTTCTGGAGCGGTATTGCAAATGTATCGACCGGAACAGCTTCGTCAAATCCGAAAGGATTTGCCTCTGCTTCTGATTTCCGGAGGCGCAGATCCGCTCAATGAAAAAGGGAAACGCGTCATGGAGCTTTATTTGATGTACAAGGAGCTGGGAATTCGGCAGGTAAAGCTTAAGCTTTATGATCAAATGCGGCATGAGGTGCTGCAAGAAAAGGAGAAGATGGAGGTTTATGCGCAAATTTTAGACTTCTTGCAGGAAAATACGCAAAAAGGAAGGACGAAGGCAGAGCAAAACATTAGAAAAAGCGCAGTCTGACATAAAGAAGCAGCTTATTACATTACTTTAGGTAAAAAATGGGGGGATTGGTTATTTTAACGGATCCCCTTTGAATTTACTGTGTTCTAGGTAAAGGAAAAGCAAAAGGGCATACCTGCTTTCGGATAGAAAAGGAAAAAAGCAGAACGGCATCCCCGCTTTTTCGGAGAAAAAGGGAGGGACATATCTGTTTTCGGATAGGAGAAGGAAAAAGTGGGATTACATATCTGCTTTTAGATAGAAAAAGAAAAAAGCAGAACAGCATCCTTGCTCTTTCGAAGAAAAAAGGAAAAACGAAACGGCAAGCTTCTTTCTGGGTAAAGAAAGAAAAAACCTGAATTATGGTCGATAGTTCCGGATGGGGAAAAGAAAAAATCCCAATTGTAAAAAGGGAAAATATCTTGTATAATGGAGAGGAAAATCTTTAGTAATAGCAAATAGACGCTGGCCTTAAACGACGATCGGTCCGAAAAGAGAGCGAAAAGAAAAGGGACAAGGCGTATCCGCCATAAGAAAGAATAAGGCAAAGCAAAGAAGAAAGGAAAGTACGATGATTACATGGGATAAGGTAAGGGCAGCCGACCCTGAGATAGCTGAAGCGATAGATGCGGAATTAGCTAGGCAGCAGAGAAATATCGAATTGATTGCCTCAGAGAATTTTGTATCGGAGGCCGTGATGCAGGCAATGGGAAGTCACTTGACCAATAAGTATGCCGAGGGATATCCGGGCAGACGCTATTATGGCGGATGTCAGTGCGTGGATGTGGCGGAGGAACTGGCGATCAAGCGGGCGAAGGCTTTGTTTGGAGCCGAGTATGCCAATGTGCAGCCGCATTCCGGAGCACAGGCGAATATGGCAGTGTTTTTTGCTCTGCTGGAAATGGGCGATACCATCATGGGAATGAATCTTGCACACGGCGGGCATTTGACGCATGGGAGTCCAGTTAATTTTTCCGGCAAGCATTACAATATTGTGCCCTATCATGTGGATGAAAATGGCTATATCGACTATGCGCTTTGCCGCCGGATTGCTTTGGAACATAAACCAAAGCTGATTCTGGCAGGAGCCAGTGCCTATGCTAGAACAATTGATTTTGTCAAATTTCGAGAGATTGCCGATGAGGTAGGAGCGATTTTTATGGTAGATATGGCGCATATTGCCGGTTTAATCGCAGTCGGCTTGCATCCCAGTCCATTTCCCTTTGCCGATGTAGTAACGACTACTACCCATAAGACGCTGCGCGGTCCTAGAGGCGGTATGATTCTCTGCAAGGAGGAGTACGGCAAAGCCATTGATAAGGCAGTATTTCCCGGAATTCAGGGTGGGCCGTTGATGCATGTTATTGCCGCCAAGGCAGTTAGCTTTTTGGAGGCCATGCAGCCGGAGTTTAAGGAGTATCAGACCCAAATCGTCAAAAATGCCAAAGCCTTGGCGGAAGGCTTAAGAAAGCGAAATATCAACATGGTATCGGGAGGAACGGATAACCACTTAATTTTAGTGGATTTGCGAAGCTTTGATCAGACCGGTAAGGATGTGGAGAAGCGTTTGGATGAGGTCAATATCACCTGCAATAAAAATTCCATTCCCTTTGATCCGCAAAGCCCCTTTGTCACTAGCGGGATTCGCTTAGGAACGCCGGCGGCAACCAGCCGCGGCTTAAGGGAGGATGATATGGATAAGATTGCGGAAATTATTTCCTTGGTTTTGACCGATTTTGAAGGGAATAAGGAAAGGGCAAAGCAAATGACCGCAGAGATTACAGCGAAATATCCGTTGTATATATAGGAAAAGCCCTTCAAATGATGGAGCTTTGCTTCTGCCTTGGCTCTAAAAAAGCGTGTTGTATTTTGATAGAGAAGAACGACAGAACGCATATAAAGGTGAATGAATGAAAGGGAGGCATATTTTTTGAAAAATGCATATACCAAAAAAGAAAATGAAGTTTTAGCCGAATTGTCGGTTGACAAGGAAAAAGGCTTATCCGACACCGAAGTAAAGACGCGGTTGGAGAAATATGGAGAGAACAGACTGGAAGAAAAGGAAGGAAAAACGGTTTGGCAAATTTTACTGGAGCAATTTAAGGATGTAATGATCATCATTCTGATGATTGCGGCGGTGCTGTCGGCGGCGCTGGGCGAGTGGCTTGAAGGAGTTATCATCATGACAATCGTTATCCTGAATGCGGCGCTGGGAACCTATCAGGAGAATAAGGCGGGCAAGGCTCTTGCTGCCTTAAAGCAGATGTCCTCGCCCCGCGCCAAAGCTATTCGAAATGGCCACAGCACCGAGGTGGCTTCGACAGAGCTGGTGCCGGGAGATATTGTGATTTTGGAAACTGGCGATTATGTACCGGCAGACGTCTATTTATTGGAAAGCGTCAACTTGAAAATTGACGAAGCCGCTTTGACCGGAGAATCGGTGCCGGTAGAGAAGGAGGTGCGGGTTGAGATCGAGGAGGGCGTGCCCTTGGGAGATCGCTTTAACATGGCATATATGAGTACAATTGTTACCTATGGCAGAGGTAAGGCGGTCGTTGTCGGCACCGGAATGCAGACCGAAATCGGCCATATTGCCAATCTGCTCAATCAGGCAACAGAGGAAAAAACTCCGCTTCAAAAAAATCTGGAAAGCTTTGGCAAAATCTTGGGTATGATTTGTCTGGCGGTAGCCGCTGTCATTTTTGTGCTGGGACTGATTCAAAAGATGCCTCCCCTAGAGATTTTTATGACCGCAGTAGCGCTGGCGGTAGCGGCAATTCCGGAGGGACTTCCGGCAGTCGTAACGGTAGTGCTGGCGATGGGCATGACCCGCATGGTCAAGCGCAATGCGATTATGAAGCAGCTTAGCGCGGCGGAAACATTAGGCTCGACCTCGGTTATCTGCTCGGATAAGACTGGAACCTTAACGCAAAACAAGATGACTGTGGTCAGCTTGTTTGACGGAAAAAGCATCTTTGAGGTAACTGGAACAGGCTATCATCCGCAGGGTGAGATTCTGACGTCAGCTGGAGAAAAGGCGGACATCCAAAGCAATTCTTCTTTGAAATGGATCAGCAGAATCGCCGGACTTTGCAATGACGCGAAGGTAGAGGATGGCGGTGTAATCGGAGACCCGACCGAAGGCGCTTTGATTACCTTGGCGAATAAAGCGGGATTTAGAGTGGACGAATTAAATAAAAAGTACATTCGTATTCGAGAATTTCCTTTTGATTCGGATCGTAAGCTGATGTCAACCATGCATGAAATTGACGGGAAGATGTATTTACTGACCAAGGGCGCGCCAGATCAGCTGATTGCCCGTTCAGAGCAAATCGAAGTGGACGGAGAGGTAAAACCGTTTACGGCAGAATTAAAAGAAAAAGTACTGGCGCAAAATACCAGCTATGCCAAGCAGGCGCTTCGGGTATTGGGCTATGGATATCGTGAGGTTGATAAGGACGCTGTTCCGGAGGAAAATGAGAATAATCTTATCTTTGTCGGCTTAAGCGGTATGATTGATCCGCCAAGAGAGGAAGCAAAGGCCGCGGTAGCCGTGGCGAAGGAAGCGGGAATCAAGGCAGTGATGATCACGGGCGACCATTTGATTACGGCGACAGCTATCGGTAAGGAGTTGGGAATCATCGAGCGAGAGGATCAGGCGATGGAGGGAATCAAAATCAATGATCTGACCGATGAGGAATTAAAGACCAAGGTCATGCAGACCAATGTCTTTGCCAGAGTATCGCCGGAGCATAAGGTGAGGATTGTCGAAGCAATTCAGGCTAACGGCTTGGTTACAGCCATGACGGGAGATGGCGTAAATGACGCACCCGCGTTGAAAAAAGCAGATATTGGCATTGCCATGGGAATTACCGGCACGGATGTCAGCAAAGAGGCTGCCAATATGATTTTGACTGATGACAATTTTGCCAGTATTGTGGCGGCGGTTGAAGAGGGCAGAATTATTTACAGCAATATCCGCAAGCTGGTAAATTTCCTGCTTTCTTGTAATATTGGCGAAATTCTGATTATTTTTGTATCTATGCTGCTGAATTGGGGCACTCCCTTGGCGGCAACACAGATTTTGTGGATTAATCTGTTGACGGACTCCTTCCCGGCCTTTTCTCTTGGTTTGGAAAAAGGAGAAAAGAGCATTATGAAGGAAAAGCCGAGAGCAAAGGACGCGGCATTGCTGGATAAACGCATGACGAGAGCTCTGCTGATTCAATCTATTGGTCTGGCCGGAGCGACCTTGCTAAGCTATCGACTGGGAGTTGGCTTGGGCGGCCATGAGTTGGGAACGACCTTTTGCTTTACCACTCTGATTATTGCGGAAATGCTCAGAGCCTACAGTGCCCGTTCGGAAACGGATAATATTTGGAATATGAATCCTTTCAGCAATCGGTATTTGAATCTTTCCGTGCTTTTGGGAATCGGCCTGCTTTTGCTGGTGCTTTATATTCCGGCGTTAAATCAAATCTTTAAGTGCGTGCCGCTGTCGGCAACTCATTTTCTGTATGCGGCGGGCTTAGCCGTTGTACCGATGATTGTAGCGGAAATTGGTAAGCTGATCGGCCGAAAGCTGGACGCAGCAAAAAACTAAAGGCAGGGAGCATCCCTTGATGCTTTTTTGCGTAAAGAAATCACATAAAACAGGGGTCATGCGTAAGGTAAGATCCCTGTTTTTGTCAAATCGGCTTTGTTTGAAGCGAATTTATAGGAGTATATGGCAGCTTTTTACATTTGTATCCGACAACAGCCTGTGGCTATCCGCTGCCGGACGAAAGGGATACGGTGCTGCGAATCGAATGCGAAGAAGCGCCGCTCTCATAAAGGGATTGTGCCAAAGGCTTGGGAAAATTTTTAATGGAAGAGAGAGTCGGCGCTTTTTACGCGAACAGGTATTTACGGTAAAAGGCAAGAGATGGCGATGGTTGCAGCGGAAGGTGTATTCTACTGCAAAATAAAAATAGCGATAAAGTGGAAAATAGCGGCGATTAAGACAAAAATATGCCAGATAAAATGAGAATATTTATATCTGGTGTCCTTATAAAAGTAAGTCCCAACACTGTATACAATACCGCCGAGAAGCAGCCAGAGGATAAAGGCAAGCGAGGTGTTTTGGTAAAGCGGAGCAATAATCAGTACGGACAGCCAGCCCATGATCAGGTATAGGATGACGGAAAAAATCTTATATTTATTATATTTATGGTAGGAAAGAATCTTAAAGACCGTGCCGGCGATGGCGGCTGTCCAGATAAGGGCAAGAATAAGCCAGCGAACTGAGCTTTTTAAGCCAAGAATGATGATTGGCGTGTAGGTACCGGCAATAAAAAGATAGATTGAAATATGATCAAAGGCGCGGAAAAATTTTTTCAGCGAGGGTAAGGTTACTCGATGGTAGACGGTGCTCATAGAAAAAAGCAGGATAAAGCAGGCTCCATAAATGCTGTAGCCGACAATGGCCGGGATGGAGTTACTTTTCAGCACAAGCAGAAGGCAAAGAAACACAACGCCGATAATGGCGCCGACGAAATGAGAAAGCGTATTTAGCTTTTCGAGAGTGGACAGATTTTTCATTTGGAGAGATTTCCTTTCACGGTCAGCAGGCTAAGAGCCTTTTGCTTGCTGATGACTGTCAGCAGGCAAAGGGCAGTTGCGTCGTTTGTGACTTCGCAGGCAGTCGGCAAGGCGAGAGTGCCGTTTTGCCACAGGCTTTCAAAAATATCGCAGAAACGGTCGTAGTCGTTTTCCGTTGGAGAGCTTTGCAGATAGCGGTGGATCTCGTCAATGGAAAAAGCGGTTTTTAAAAGGCTTAATACAATCAAACGAGCAATATGCAGTTTTTGATACTTTTTTTTGACAGGCAGGGGCATGACCTTTTGCTTGACATAGTTATTGATCATGGAATTGGTTATTTCCAAAGGGAAAAAGGCCAATTGCTGATTGACGATGGTCAAGAGTTGATCGCTGTATATTTCAAAATCCGGCATTTCCTGCCAACGAATTAATTTCATAAGACCTCCTATCGTGTGCTGTCATATTTTTCAGAGCCTTCATCGTCAAGGGCTTAGCTGGTTTACTCTGGAGAAAACGGCTTTGCCAAAAATCCGAGAAAATAGGCTATGCTAAAAATAGTGGGCAGTGTTAAGCTATAAAGATATTAAAACAAAAATTATATTAAAAAACCATGTTATCTAGTATACTACACCAGATTATGTAATCTGTCAAGAATTTTTGTTTTAAAGTCTATGGGCGTTTTGCTGGGGAAGGAAGCGGCAAAAGGCTATGACGAAAATGTCATAGCCCTTTGCAGTATTGGCAGAAGGATATAAGAAAGGTATCAGGCTTTTAAAAAGTTTAGCAAGTAGTTTTTCGAGAAAGGAAGCAGCAAAAGGCTGTGGGAAAGGCATCAGGCTTTTGGAAAGGTGGCTTGACAAGCATTTTTTCTTGATGAAGCAAGAGAGAAAAGAAGGCGATGGGAGGGGACGGAAGAAAAATATTAAAAATAATCAAAAAAATCCTTTTCAAATTAGAGTTTTTGTATTATAATAGTTTATGCTTGCGGTTGGGGTATGAGAAATTCTTTTACTGTCGCCGCAAATATAAGTTTGTTCCCGTAGCTCAGCAGGATAGAGCGTTCGCCTCCGGAGCGAAAGGTCGTGCGTTCGAATCGCATCGGGAACGTAGAAAATACAGCTTCTCTTGCGGGAGCTGTATTTTTTTGAGCTTCTGCTGAAAAAGAAACAGTTGGCATTTTGCAAAGGCAGGACATAAGGTATAAAAAACTTCAACCTTACCTTTCTATTCTCAATATGATAAGATAGCTTCAGATTTCAAAGGGAGGTTGTAGTAATGACAAGGAAAAAGAAAAAAAACACAGGCCTGCATCTGCCGTATTTGGTGTGGCTGATTGTGTCCTTTGGTTTGGCGATATTGCTTTGGCTGATAATTTCAAAAAGCGAAGGCGGAGCGCTGATGTTCGCCGAGCCGGCTGAAGTAATGAATGCTTTTATTAAGAAGGTAAGCGACGGAACATTGTGGACACATGTCAGCATGACGCTGTTTCGGGTAATTACTGGATTTTCCATTGCGTTTGTGTGTTCTATTCCAGTCGCCTTTTTAATGGCATGGTATGTGCCCTTTCGCTATTTGGTGGAGCCTTGGATTCAATTTATCCGAAATATTCCGCCGCTGGCATACATTCCGCTGGTTGTATTGGGAGCAGGCGTAGGTGAGGAATCCAAGGTGATTGTTATCTTTATCGCGGCTTTTCTGACTCTGGTAATTACCATTTATCAGGGCGTGCTGAATGTAGATCAGACCTTGATCAAGGCGGCTAAGGTTCTGGGTGCAAAGGACAGGGATATTTTCTTTCGGATTATCATTCCGGCAAGTACGCCGTATATCCTGATTGGAACCAGACTTGGGCTTTCGGCCTCCCTTACGACGCTGATTGCAGCAGAGCTGACCGGCGCTTCTAAGGGTTTGGGAATGATGACACAGCAATCGGCGACTACTTTTGCACTTGATGTTTTGCTTCTCGGTATTATTTTGATAGGGGTTCTTGGCATCTCCTTTGAGAAGCTGGTTAAGATACTGGAAAGGAAGCTAACGGGATGGCAGGAAAAGATACAGTAAAGGTAAAAATTGAAAAGGTGTACAAGACTTATCACGGCAGGAGCGGTGAGGTTATTGCGCTGAATGGCGTGGATCTGGATATTCGGGAAAATGAATTCGTATGCGTGGTTGGTCCGTCTGGCTGTGGTAAGTCGACGCTTTTAAATATTATAGCGGGACTAGAGGATGCGACCGACGGCAAGGTTTTGGTAGACGGGAAGGAAGTGGAGGAGCCCGGCAGGGAACGTGGCGTTGTTTTTCAGCAGTATGCACTGTTTCCATGGATGACGGTGCGAAAAAATGTAGAATTTGGTTTAACCCTGCAAGGCGTGAAGGGAAAGGAACTGGAGGATATTGCCGATAAGTATATTGAAATGGTAGATCTCAAACAATTTGCCAATGCTTATCCCAAGGAGCTGTCTGGCGGCATGAAGCAAAGAGTGGCAATTGCCAGAGCGTATGCCGTCAATCCGCAGGTGCTTTTGATGGACGAGCCGTTCGGGGCTTTGGACGCACAGACTAGAACGCAGTTGCAGACAGAATTGATAAAAACTTGGGAACAGGAACAAAAAACCTGCTTTTTCATTACGCATGACGTAGAGGAGGCAATCATATTGGCGCAGCGGGTAGTTATCATGAGCGCCAGACCGGGGCGAATTAAGGAGGTCGTTGATATTGATATTTCACATCCCAGAACACAGGAAACGAAGATGTCCAAGGAGTTTTTGGAGCTGAAGAATTATATCTGGGGACAGGTTTATAAGGAGTATCTGGCAGTTCGCAAATAATGGCGAACAGAGCAAGGCAAATTGAGGAATTTAATGGGGAAGGAGAGCCTTTGCAGCAATTGGGGGCTTTTTATAAAAAAAGACGGCTGGCATATAAAAAAGCCAAAGCCGAGATATGACATAAGCTAGGAGGATAATATGAAAAGGTTTTTTAACATGATGTTGGCTGTAGTGATGATTATTTCCTTGGCAGCCTGCGGACAAACGACACAGAAGCAAGAGGCAGCAACTGCATCGACAGCGGAAACGAAGCAGGAAGCAACAACTGCCGCAACAACAGAAGCAAAGCAGGAAACGGCTGCGGCAACAGAAACCAAGGAAGAAGAGAAGGTGGAAACTCCGCTGACCCAGATTCGCGTTGCTTATATGCCGAATATGGGCTCTGCCTCGGCGCTGATTGCGGCCAGAGATTATGGCTTTTTTGCCGAGCAGGGAATTGAAGTAGTGCTGACGAGGTTTTCCGGCGGTCCGGCAGAAATTGCCGCAATGGCTTCCGGTGACATTGATATTTCTCAGATTGGCCATGGCGCACACAAGCTTTGTATTCAAGGAAAGGCCGTTGTGTTCCAGATGGACGCCACCAGCTTGGCGGACGCGGTAATCGGCAATGTGGAAAGAGGCGTTAAGACAGTAGCTGATTTAAAGGGCAAGAAGATTGCTTCAACGGCAGGCACCTCGGCGGATATTATTTTAACCTTGGCGCTGGAAGAAGCAGGCTTGACCAAGGACGATGTCGAGATCATTGAAATGGACGCAAACGGCGTTGTTCCGGCTATGGTATCGGGCAAGATTGATGCCTGCGCTACATGGTCGCCGGGAACGAAAACCATTTTAACGCAGATGGGAGATAAAGCAACGGTTTTGGCTAACAATGCAACTTATGTAGATAAAGCGACTTTTCCGTCCAGCTTTATTACAACTGAAAAATATGCCAAGGAAAATGAGGAGCTGTTGATTCGCTTTGCCGCTGCAATCCAAAAGGGACAGGATGCCAGAATCCAGAATCTTGAAGAGGTGGCAAAAATGGTAGCCAAGGAAACGGAAATTGAGGAAGCGATTATGCTGGAAACAATGGAAGAGGGAAATTGGGCGACCTCCGGCATCCAATTCTTCAAGGCGGGACTGGCGGATGGCACAATTAGAAGCTTCTATGAAAATCAGCAAAAGATTTTCCTGAACGCCGGAGCAATTGAAGCGGAAGTTCCTCTTGACAATTATATTTTATTTGATATTATGAAAAAAGCAAATGAATTACAATAAGAAGCTTTTCCGGCCATAGAAGATGCCGAAAAGAGAAGAGCTTCAGAGATATTCATGAAAAGGGTGCGGCAGCACCCTTTTTGTGGTGTGGCTTGGAGGAGAAAATGCTGATCGTATCAATTGTTTTAATGATTCTGGTGTCCATTTATATGGTGGCTCGACGGCGGGATGTTTTATCCATATATCTGCTGGCGGTTACTCTTTGTTTGGTGGTGATGTTTGCTGGAATTATTACCAACATTGCCAAGATCGGCGGCTATAATTCGGAGCAGATCATCTTTTTATTTTTGTTTGAGCCTATTCAGGAGGCGCTGCGGGATTGGCCAATCAGCCTGAGTAAGCTGGGATATTTGGTTGCGATAGGAAGAACTCTGTTTCCCTATTTCTTACTGCTGGTAGCGATGGAATGTTCTATGATTGATTGGATTCGCCGCAAAAAAAGAGGGCTTCAAATTCTTGCACTGATAATTCCGGCTTTCTTTTTGGTGTATTATTATCCGGATGTCTTTCGGATGCTGGTAAGCGAGCGCTTTCAGCTTTTGGTACTTATGATCTATGCCGCCAGAGTATGGATTGTTTTTTATATTGCTCTGGCGCTGTTGCTGCTGGGAATCGAATATGTGAGTATTCGGATATCCTACTGCAAAAGAAATTTCCGGCTGATTGTATTGGGGAATATCGGCATAACAATTTTTTATTTTATGTATGCAATTCAAGATCCGGCGCAGATATATAATATGTTTATTGGGGAATATATTGAAATCGGCAGCATTACCTATATCAAGCGTTCGATTCTTGAATATGGCTATATCGGCGTCGCCATATTTATTTTATTCTTTTTGATTATGGGAACGATAGGGATGATCGGCTATGCAGCGCTATATTATAGTGAAGAAAAGCAGGATTTGATTTTAAAGCGTAAATTTGATTCTCGGAGCTTGGGAATTTCCTTTTTTGCCCATAATGTAAAAAACCAGCTGCTGGCGTCAAGGGTTATATACAAAAAAATTGAAGGGCTGTTAGCGGAAAAAGAGCCGGATAGAGAGGTGCTGTTAAAATATTGTCATGGCCTGACGGCGATGAATGAGGATATGCTGAACAAAATGAATCTTTTTTACAGCGCACTGCGGGATAAAAAGCTGGAGTTGCAGAGCTGCTCTTTGCAGAGAATCCTCGAAAAAGCAATAGCCAACAATAGAAATGAGCTTACCATTCTCCTTAAGGCGGAGTACGATCCTATGGTATTGGCAGATCCCCTGCGCTTGGAGGAGGCGATATCGAATCTGCTGCTAAATAGCAAGGAAGCGGGAGCTACCAAGGTGGAAATAGGGATTCAGCAGGAAAGGCTGTATCATGTTATTTCCATTCGGGATAATGGAAAAGGAATGAGTCGGAAGGAATGCCGCCGGATTTTTGACCCCTTTCAGTCAACCAAGCCATCATCGACCAATTGGGGCTTAGGACTTTATTATGTCAGGCGTGTTGCAAAAAATCACCATGGAACGGTTCATGTAGAGAGCAGGCTGGGAGAGGGAACGACCTTTTATCTGATGCTGCCCAAATTTTTAAGCCATGCCTAAGACTTGTAAATGCATTTGAAATGAGGTAAGATAGGTAAGTAGAAGGAGAGAGCTATGGAGAAAATTAAGGTATTGGTGGCGGAGGATTTTGACATTTTAAGAGAAGATATTTGCGAAACCTTAGAAAAATATGAGGATATTGAGGTAGCGGGCAGTGTTGCCAGCGGTCGCGCCGCCTATGAATTTGTCAGTGCTGCTCCAAAGTTGGATTTGATTTTAATGGATATTGAAATGGAGCATCCCAATGCCGGAATCGAAGCAGCGGAGCGAATTGCAAAGGAATTTCCGGCAATCAAGATTGTTTTTTTGACGGCATATGAAAAAGAGGATATGATCCTGCGGGGGATGGCAACCGGAGCGGTTGATTATGTGATAAAAGATATTGCTCCGGACGAGCTGGTAAAAAAGGTGAGAGCAGCTTATCAGGACAAGGTGACGCTGGATTTTTATGTACAAAAAACTGTGATGGACGAATATGCCCGACTCCGCTACAGCGAGAGAAGCCTGTTGTTTTTTATCTATAATGTAGGAAAGCTGACGCCGGCGGAGAAGGAATTGATTAAGCTTTTGCTGGAAGGCAAGAAGAATCGAGAAATCGCCGAGCTGCGGCATGTGGAGATTGGTACAGTCAAAACCCAGATTCGTAGCCTGTTGGGCAAATTTGGCTGTAGTCGCAAGGAAGAAGTAGTCAAAATGATTCATGACCTGAATCTGACAAAGCTGTTTTTGCAAATGGAATGACAAAAAAACAGGAATGCTCGAAAAGAAAGCCTCGGTATGGGGAAACCAGCGGCTTAGGGTTCTAAGAAGAAAAATAGACTTGAATTTATCGAGAAAATCAGGTATGATGAAGGCTGACTTTGGGAAACAGGGTTGGGAAAGGGAGGCGGAAATGGATTTTATTTATGAGGAGCTGCGTGGCATCAGTATGCAGGCGCTGTTGATTAAAACTACGCTGGCTTTGCTAATTGGCGGAGTATTGGGCTTTGAGCGCGGACGCAAGAGAAGGCCGGCGGGATTTCGCACCTTTATGCTAGTATGTTTTGGCGCCATGGTGGTTATGACGACCAATATGTATGTGTTCAGTTATTTGAAAGTATCTGATCCAGTGCGTTTGGGGGCACAGGTTGTCAGCGGTATCGGCTTTTTGGGGGCTGGTACAATTATTACCAATTCCAAAAATCAAATCAGTGGAATTACTACAGCGGCTAGTTTGTGGACAGCAGCATGTCTGGGTTTAGCCATAGGGATTGGGTTTTATGAGCTTTCTTTGATTGGACTTTTTGTGGTGCTGCTGATTAATTCATGGCTTCATTGTTTGGAAAATTATTTTTTTCTGCGCTCTAGTGTTATTCGTCTTTATATTGAATATGATGATGCAAGACCGATTAGTCAGTTGGTTGAGTTTGGCAGAACCAATAAATATGAGATTCGAGATTTGCAGATTAAGAGAAGCAAGTTAAACAAGGAGATTGCCAGTGTTATTTTACTGCTTCGTTCCGAAGTAAAGAGAAATCATGCCGAGATGATCCAAGCATGGGAAAGCATTGATGGGGTTTTATTTATTGAAGAGATTGAATGATTTTTTTTCTCCGAATTCGGATGGGTAATTGTATTCGCTGCGGCTGGCGTTTGCGGAGAAAGGTGCGGGGAATGAGCGGCCGGATCAGAAAAACGCCGGAAAAGAATCGAGGAATCAAAATGCGTAATCGTAAATTTTATCGCAAATTACTTTTGACCTACATCGGCATCGTATGCGTCTATACTGCAATTATTATAGGCCTTTTTTTTGTAGGTGCGAAAAAATATATTCAAAAAAGGCTGGACACCAAAAATCAACTGTTTTTGGAACAGTATGCCAAGTCCGTTGATACTGTGCTGGAAATGTCTTTTAATGTATCTAAGCAGATGTTTAGTAGCAACGAAGTGCAGACCTTTTTATTGGCAAAGGAGATCGACTACTATAATGTAACAATGCTTTACCGAAGCATTCACCGGACATTATCACCATTTAGCCATTTAAATTTCTTTTTGGCAATTGGGAAAAGCAATTCCGACATTATTATTAGTACAAATGGAACTCTACAAAAAGAAGAATTTTATCGGAAGATGAAGTTTCCTTTTAATGGAGAAGAGGAAAGACGGAAATATGCCCAAGTAGAGGAAAATGTTCAAGGTTTGTCGGTTTTTAAGACCGATGGTAGCTTTTATAATGCATCAGAGTCGCTTATTACGATGATCGAGTCGCAAAAGTTGTTGGGTCGTATCGAAATGTTGTCCTATCTCTCTTATCCAGAAAAAGGTCTGTTTCCAGATATTGAGGAATGGGGAGGAGGAGCGCTGCTAGTCAGAGCTGGCGAGGAGGCTTTGATTACCCGTAATTATGGAATTCCGCAGGAAAAATGGGAGAGGATCTATGAGCAATTTATGCGGGCAGAAATTCCAAAAATATCGCCAGAATATACACTTTATCACTACACTCTAAGCAGGGGAGATTGGGAGCTGAATTATATTGCCAAGAATCCGGGCTTTGTGGAGATGTGGGCGGAAATCTTGGCGGAATTTGGCTGGATTTATTTGGGACTGGCCTTTTTTGGTGCTGTTGCGGCATTTCTTATCAGCAAGAGGATTTACCGGCCGATTCTTTCGGTAGTGAATCAGTTTCAGGAGGATTATAATGTCAGCGGAGCCGATGAATTTGCCCTGATTCGGACGGCATCCGAGGAAATGAACCGAAGCAAGGCGGAGCTGGAGCAAATCATTCGAGAAAATACGAAGCCGCTAAAGACTAAATTTATCCGTGACCTTTTGTATGGGCTGTCCGATCAGGACGATATTGAGGAAAAGAAAGCGAAATATGATTTGGCGGAAATGAAGGGACCGTTTTGCTTGGTGCTGATAGAACATGTCAATTATGCCAAGATGGGCGAGCAGTTTTCTCAGCAAAATTTAGGAGAAATTCGGCGGCATATTGCTGAGCTATACTTTGAAGTGCTAAGCCAAGGCGATCATCGCTTTGAGCTGGTTGAGCTAGAAAGTAAGCGCTTGGTTATCTTGCTTTCGGAAAAGGAATATCTTCGCCGTCGCGAGGAATTAGAGGAGCTTACCGAAGGGCTAGAAAAGGATTATGGGATTCAAATTTTGGCAGTTTTGAGTAAGTCAGCGAAAGGCTTGGAAGATTTGGACGAGAGCTATCATTCGGTTATCGGAGTGCTTAGTTATCGCAATCTTTTGCCCAGAAATAAGATTGTATCATATGAGCGTGGCTTGGAAGTAAAACCGATGAGTTACTATTATCCTTTGGATATTGAAGAATCTTTGATGAATTATGTAGACCAGCGTAAAGAAGAGGAAACACATCTTTTGTTGGAACATATTTTAAATCAAAATTTTAGAGGCCATGAGATGAGTGGAGAAAATATTTCGCTTTTGATTTTTGCTATTATTGCCACCATCAATCGACTTTTGAATCAGCAGCTAAAAGCAGTGGAGGATGTGTACGGCGAAGGTACAATACTGTATTTGGAGCTGAAAATGCTTACAACTGAAGAGAGTTTTCGCGAAAAGGTACATAGCCTGTTTCAGATTTTGCTGGAGAAGCTGGAGGATGAGAGTCATCCTTATCAGGAGGACAGTCTTGCAGCAAGGCTTTTGGAGTACATCCATGCCAATTATCAAACCGATATTTCCCTCAACGATGTGGCGGAGGCTTTTTCCATTACGCCGACTTATGTCAGCATGCTGTTTAAAAAAGAATATCGAACCAATTTTAAGGATTATCTCAACCGTTATAAAATTGAACAGGCCAAGGAGATGATCAAAAAGAACCCAAATATCAAAAACAAAGAGCTTTCTGAGGCAGTAGGCTTTAACAGTGTCAATACCTTTCTGCGACTGTTCAAAAAATATACAGGAGAAACCCCTGGACGATATATGGAGTCAAAACGTTAGTTCCTGTCAAAAAAATAGAAAAATCTTAAAATATTAAGTAACAAAGATAGCATTTGGAAGTAAAAAATATATGAAAGTATGAAGGTATGTGGTGGCATCTTTTTTTGTATAGAGAAATCGGGAAAGGAGGAAGAAACATAGAAGAAATAGAGAAAGTATGGAAAAAATAATAGAAACAGAAAGAAAAATTATTGTATCAAAGAGTGAAGGTAAAGTTGAAATAATAAAACTGTTAGTTGAAAAAATGGAGATGAATTGAAAAAATGGGGAAGAATTTATTAATTTAGGGGTAGATTTTATGGGGATTTTATGATATTTTAAAGTTAAACAGCAGGGAAAGACCTGAGAACATGTTAAAGTAAAATTCTAGGAGGGAAATATGAAAAAAACCTTGGATTCACAGGGTATGACAATTTCCGCAAGCGGGAGTGGCTGCCGGATAAAAAAAGGAATAAAAAATATTTTTAAGCACTGGCAGTTATATGCCATTATGATACCGGCGATTTTGTTTTATATCTTTTTTATGTATAAGCCGATGTGGGGTTTGCAGATTGCCTTTAAAAGCTTTAAGGTATTTGCCGGAATTGAAAATAGCCCATGGGTAGGATTTCAGCATTTTGTTAAGTTTTTGGAAAGCCCGTATTTTTGGAGAAATTTAAAAAACACGCTGCTGATTAACTTTTATGGACTGCTGTTTGGCTTTCCGATTCCTATTCTTTTGGCGCTGATGTTAAATGAAGTAAAAAATATCTACTTTAAAAAGACGATTCAGACGATGACTTATCTGCCGCATTTTATTTCTATTGTAGTTATTGCCGGCATCGTAGTCAATTTTCTTTCGCCAAGTAACGGCTTAATTAATATTTTAATTGAAAAGCTGGGCGGTGAGAAGATCAATTTCCTAGTAAAGAAGGAATACTTCCGAACAATTTTTATTACGATGAATATTTGGAAGGAAGCGGGCTTTAACGCGATCGTATATTTGGCGGCGCTCTCGGGGATCGACCCGAACCTCTATGAAGCGGCGTATGTGGACGGTGCCAACAAATTTAAGAGGATTCTGCATGTCACGATTCCGGGCATTATGCCGACAATCGTGGTGCTACTGGTATTAAAAATAGGCAGTATGCTGTCGGTTGGATATGAGGCGATTATTCTGTTGTATCAGCCGGCGACCTATGAAACCGCCGACGTTATCAGCACCTACGTCTATCGGATGGGACTGGAAAATGCCCAGTACGATTATGCCGCAGCCGTTGGACTGTTTAACGCGATCATTTCGGTAATCTTGGTCGTGTTTGCCAATAAGGTCAGCAAGAAGCTGTCCGGCACATCATTGTGGTAAGGAGGGCGGAAATGAATTTTAAATTGAGTAGAACGGAAAAAATCTTTTCGGTTTTTAATTATATACTGCTGGCGCTGATTGGCTTTATCACCGTATATCCTTTGATTTATGTGTTTTCGGCGTCTATCAGTTCGCCGGAGGCGATCATTAGCGGCAAGGTATTGCTTCTGCCGAAGGAGCTGACCTTTGACGCTTATCAGAAGATTTTAGACAATAAAAGTATTTGGATCGGATATGCCAACTCGATTTTTTATACATTGGCGGGAACGCTGGTTAATATTGTTTTCACGGTATCGGCAGCGTATCCCTTGTCGAAAAAGCGTTTGCCGGGCTTAAAGGGATGGACGATTTTCTTCCTGCTGACGATGTGGTTTCAGGCGGGAATGATTCCTTTCTATTTAAATATTGTAGATTTAAAACTCTTGAATACCAGAACAGTTATTTTGATTGCGTTTGCCATGACGCCCTTTAATATGGTATTGCTGCGCACCTTCTTTAAGTCGATTCCGGAATCGCTGGAGGAAGCGGCTAAGGTGGACGGAGCTTCAGAGTTTTATATATTGATGAAGATTTATATGCCCCTGTCGAAGGCGGGACTGGCAACAATCGGCTTGTTCTATGCCGTAACTCGCTGGAACGGCTATTTCTGGAACATGGTGCTGCTTCGAGATGATAGCAAGGTACCACTTCAGGTCATGCTGAAAAAAATGATAGTGGAAGCCAAGATTGCCGAGAGTATTCAGGATATGGACATCGGCAGCAGCATTTCAACGGAAACGCTGATTTATTCCACGATTATTATTTCGGTGATTCCGATGTTGGTCGTCTACCCCTATATTCAAAAATATTTTGCTGAGGGTATGCTGCTGGGCGCGGTGAAGGAGTAAAAGCGAGTTTTTGGAGTATTTTAACGGTCCCACTGATCGGGAATCCCCGATCTTTTAATATACTGATTCTATACCGAAGCTTTGGCATTTGGCCGAGGAGATGGGCGGAATCAAGTAAAAGGTATAATACATATACAATAAAAGGAGGAAAAAATGAAGCGTTTATTAACTTTGATGCTGGCTCTTGTGCTGGCAGTAGGCGCAACGGCTTGTACTAAGCCAGCGACAGAGGAAAAGCAAACCGTGACGGAGGAAAAAACCACTACGACGGAAACGGCTGCGACGGAAACCAAGGCAACGGAGGAAACTAAGGAGGAAGCCGCAACGGAAACGATGAGTACCTTAGCCAGTGAAAAGCCTTTGGAGCTTAGCATATTTTATTTTTTGCATGAGCCTTACAAAGAGGACAACCCGGTTATGAAAAAAGCAGCGGAGCTGACCAACATTTCCTTAAAGGGATATGTTTCTCAGTCCTCGTCCAACAACAAGGAAGCCTTTACCTTGATGGCGGCTTCCGGACAGTTGGCGGATATCGTCTGCTGGGATAACGGACAGATCAGAGATTTGGCACAGCAAGGTGCGTTTCTTCCATTGGATGAATTGATGGAGCATGCTCCGAACATTAAAGCATTTCTTGATGCCAATCCGGAAATCAAGAACCATGTAACAGCAGCAGACGGACATATCTACTCCATCCCCTACATTCCGGACGGAGATGCAGCGCAGGGCTGGTACATGCGTAAGGACTGGCTGGATAAGTTAGGTCTTAAGGAGCCGACCAATGCACAGGAGCTGCACGACGTGCTGCTGGCCTTTAAAGAAAAGGATCCGAATGGCAATGGCAAGGCAGATGAAGTACCTTATTTCAACCGCGACGGAAGCCCGAAAACCGTATTCGCCGATTTTGCTCAGCTTTGGGGGGCAAAGGAAGGCTGGTATGCCGAGGACGGAAAGGTAAAATATGGTCCATATGAGCCGGCGTATAAGGAAGCCTACAAGAATTTGGCACAATGGTATAAGGAAGGCTTGATTGACCAAGAAATCTATACTCGCGGAAAGACGGCCAGAGATGTTATGCTGAAGGAAGACCTGGGCGGTATGACTCATGACTGGTTTGCCAGCACTTCAAAGTATAACAGCAATGAAGGAATGCCGGAAGGCTTTAATTTTGCGGTCATTGCTCCGCCGGCTGACAATAACGGCAAGGCATATGAAAGAACGGTTCGCAGCAAGCTTCACTGGAGCGGCTGGGGCATTGCTGCCAGCAATCCGGATCCGGTTGCAACCATGAAATACTTTGACTTCTTCTTTACCGAGGAAGGTCGCAGACTTAACAACTTTGGTGTAGAGGGCGAAACCTATACAATGGTTGACGGCAAGCCGGTATTTAAGGAAGAAATTTTAATCAATGGCGACCCGGTTGTCAATTTGAGAGGCTTTGGCTGCCAAATGACCATCGGCGTGCAGCAGGATTTTGAATATGAGAAGCAGTTGATGAATAAGGACGCTTTGGCAGGAGTTCAGATGTATGTGGACAACAATTACTTTGGTCCGCAGTTCCCGACCTTGCAGTATACCGAAGAAGAAAATCTTAGAATGACAGAATTAATGACAGCTATTGATACCTTGAAGGTAGAAACGGCACAAAAGTGGGTACTAGGTTCTGAAGACGTGGAAGGCGGCTATGACAACTTTAAGGCTGCTATGGAAAAATTCGGAATGGAAGAAGCCATTAAAATTCAACAAGAGGCTTATGATCGTTACATGAGCAATTTGGCGAAATAAGAGAATGACGAAAGAGCAAATAGGTTCTCCTATTTGCTCTTTTTCACAACTGACAGTATTTATAGGCGAAGGAGCAGAGGGAATTTTTGCATGGCGTAGCCATAGTAGAAGGGGCTTTTTCGTTTAGACCGAAACTCTGCGATGGACAATTTGCCGAAAAAGTAGGAAAATTGTCACTTAAGAAAAACACGATGCCGCCGGCTGGCGGAGGATGCAGGAAAGTATAGAAAAAGAGGGTATTGTGAGAAATTCAGATTTATTGGAGCGCATAATTGGTTCATCAGAAAAAGTAAAGCTGACAATGACATCCGATCATTTTAAATATCAGGAGGGCAGCCTAAGGCTTTGCTATCAGCCCAATGCGGTAGTAGAGCTTCGACAGGAGAATCCCTTTCGCTTTTTCTCCGGAGGAGGAACTGATCAGGCAAGAGATGCCTTTTGCCTATGGGTCTATCAGACGAGGCCTCATAAGGGAGAATTAAAGATCAGCTTCCGAAAGGAAGGGAAAAGCTGCTGCTGGTTTTCCTTTGGACTTGATTTTAACGGCTGGAGAACGGCTTGGCTGATTTATGAAAGAGATATGATCGGAAGGCCGGAGGAAGGAATGGATACCCTCAGGATTGAATTTCCGGAGGAGGAGGGCTGTCTTTATTTAAGTGATGTTCAGCTGGCGGCCAAAATAGATCCCAGACATCCGACGCCGGATCGGCAGGTCAGGCAGGTCAATCCGAGCATCGGCGCGTCTGGACATTGGATGAAGCTGCTGCATTTTGAGGAATACAGAAAAAAGCTGCAAGAGGATGCAGTCGAGGAAAATTTGATTTGCCAGAAGGGCAGCATAAAAAATACGACGGCGGTCATCCTGCAAAGGCAAAAAACCTATTTGCTGGAAAAATATGCGGAAAGGCAGAGCCGGCTTTCCTTTGAAAAAATATGCGAAGGATTTGATAAATACGATTGGAGAGAAAGAAACGGTATTTTAACCGGCCGCTCCATTGACAGTGTGTATACGCTGGAGATTTTGCCGGAGGAAAAGAGGCGTGAGCTGAAAGAGCAGGGCGTCAGCATAGATATGAGGGAAACGGCGGAGCTGCTGCTGGATATGGCGCTGTATTTTGTAAGAGAAGGACGGGAGGAAGCGGCCGAGAGATATGTGACGCTGATCGAGCATTTGTGGGATCAGGGATTGGCATATGGAAGCAGCTTAGGAACGACGCATCACTATGGCTATGTCTTAAAGGAGTTGTTTGACAGTATCTTTTTGATGAGCGATTACTTGGGAGCAAAAAAGGCAAGGCTTCTGGAGGATCTGAAGGAAATGACAGTCTGGATGACCGGATTAGGCAGAGTGTATTGCCTAAACGAGGAAAGCTCGATCAATATTGATGTTTTAAACACCTATTCCCATGCCATGCTGATGACGATTTTGCTGGAAAATGAGGAGCTCTATCGCTGCAAGCTGCTGACAGAATTTGCCTCATGGCTGAATCAATCCATTGAGTACGCCAAGGGACTGGAGGGCATTTTTAAGCCGGACGGCTCCATGTTTCATCATTGCAGCCACTATCCGGCATATGGCTTAGATGGACTTAAGAGCCTGACGCCGCTGATTTACTTTTTAGCGGGAACCTTGGCTGAAATATCGCCCAGAGCCTATGGAATTGTGGAAAACGCACTGGAAAAAATGCGCTGGTACTGCAATTTGAAGCATTGGCCAACCGCTTTGTCCGCCAGACATCCCAAAACAGACGGAGAGCATACGCATTTGACCGGAGAGGTGTTTTATTATATGGCATTAGCCGAAGAAGCCAGCGGCAAAGGAAAGAAAATGGGGAATATCTATTTGCGGCTGGAGGGAACGCTGTCGGAGAGCTTAGAGTTTTCCAAGCCGGAGCTTACGCAAAGAAGGATTGCCGAACTGGCGGCAAAGGGCTGTCGGGCGGAGCAGACGCCGAATGGGCATTTGACCATGAACTGGGCATGTGCCTCCTTTCACAGGAGAGGGGAATGGTTGGCGGCAATTCGCGGGCACAACCGCTATCTTTGGAGTCATGAAAGCTATGTTGCCAACAATCTATATGGCAGATATATCAGCTATGGGCATTTGCAAATTCTAAGCCAAGGGCATCCCATAACGTTGAAATCTAACGGCTATCAGGCCGAAGGTTTTGATTGGAACAGCTTTTCCGGTACGACGGCGGTTGAGCTGCCCTTTGCCGAGCTGCGGTCAAAGGTGTATAATGTCGATGAATTCAGCGGCTATGAGGAAATGCTGCTGACGGATGAAGCCTTTGCTGGAGGCCTTAGCTTGGGGGAAAACGGAATATTTGCCATGAAGCTGCATGGACATGCCAAGTATGACGAGAGCCATCGCGCCAATTTGTCCAGTTTTTTCTTTGGAAATACGATTCTTCGCTTAGCGTCGGATATCAGCGGCAAGGACGAGGAGCATCGGACAATCACGACCTTGTTTCAAAGCCTGCTTTCGGAAGGAACGGCATCGATCTTTGTCAATAAACGGCAGATTAAGGTGCTGGAATATTTTTGCGAAAAGCACCGCAATGGGATGGTGCTGGCGGATGCCTATCGAAACAGCTATTTTATTCCGAAAAAGGCAAAAATAGAGGTCAGATGTAGCTTTCAGACAACGCCCACGCAAAATACCGGAAAGGCGGCAAGCGGATATTTTGCCAAAGCATTGATCGACCATGGAAAAGCACCGAAAAAAGAGGATTATGAATATATTATCGGGGTTGATACGGATCCGATGGATTTTTTTGAGGAAACCAGAAAATGGAAGAAAGAGCCGTTTTATCGGGTTCATCAAAAAAACGCGCAGGCGCATATTGTGGAGCACTTTTCCGAAAAAACCTTCAGCTATGTGCTCTTTGGGGCATACCATAAAAAGCTGAGAAAGGAAAATGACATCCTTTGCAGCGCCAGCCGAGCTTGTCTGTGTATGATTGCTAGAGAAGCGGGAGGCGGTGTTCGACTTAGCTTCTGCGATCCCGATCTGCGGTTGTACGAGGGAATGGATGAGGAGCAGTATGATGAGCAGGGCAGACAGCTTGAACGAAGTGTTTATTCCAGGCCATGGATACATAATATGAGCATTGGAAAGGAAACGAAAATTGTTTTGAAGGGGCTTTTTGCTCCGGCGGAGGACTGGCAGGGAAGTAAGGAATGCACATCGCTGCTGGCAATCAGTCGCGATACCGAAAGCGAGGAAACGATACTGACCTTTTGGGGAATCGGCGGCGGAAGCGTGGAGCTGATCCTTAAAAAAGCAGTCGGAAAGACGACGGGTAACATCGGCAAAGGGAAATGACGAAGGAAAGGCAAGGAAAAAATGAAAATATCATGGAATAAAGTATTGGCATTTTGTTTAGCATTTATTTTATTCGCCGGTCAGACGGCGGAAGCGTCATTGTATTTGGCGGCGCGAAGTACTTTTTTGGATGGAAGAAATCCTGCGCAGTCGCAGAACAGGAATAAGGAGCTGATCATCAAATGGGATGCCGGCACTTACCGCCGAGATGGAGTAATCGGCTTTGAGGTTCCGCAGGGGGATTACAGCGATGTTACTAGGGCGACCCTGCGCTTATTTCTGACGGCGGCATCACAGCTGAAGTCGTCCTATACCATAACACAGGCGGCGGTTCAGGTGTTCGCTTTTGATGCCCTTTGGGATGAAGCGAATGTGAATTGGAACAGTCAGCCGGATTTCAGCGGGGAGTTTCTGATTGCCGAAAAGAATTTGCCGGAAACGGAAAATAGCTGGCTGGAGATTGATGTTACGCAGTATTTTCAGCAGAGCCTGTCGGCGGGAAAGCACAATCTGTCCTTTCATTTGACGGGAGAGGATAGGACGGGAGCATATATCAAATTGGGCGGCGCCAATCATGCCAACGCTCCACAACTGGAGATCGAGCGCAGCTTGGCGCAGCCGCTGGCTGTATCTTCTCCACAACTGATAGAGCAAACTTTGAAAGCGGCAAGGAGCACTCATTTGGACGGAGCTAAACCAAACGATGTCAATGGCAATAAAGCTTCTATGATTGTGAAATATGCCGGAAATAATAAATATCGCCGAGATGGAGTAATCGGTTTTGATTTGCCAAAAGAAGATTATTCAAATGTTAAGAGTGCCGTAGTGAGACTTTATATCACTAGAGCAGATGTTAAGCCACCCAAGCCGGCAGATGCTGCTGCAATTGAAATTTACGGTTTTTCCGCTGATTGGAAGGAAAAGGAACTGAATTGGGAAAATCAACCCAAGGATAGCAGTGGAAAATATGAATATACAGAGGATTATATCGGCAACGCCAAGGTAACAGCAGGAGCATGGGTGGAAGTCGATGTAACCGACTATTTTCAGAAACATTCCACAGGGGAAAAGCTGTCCTTTCGCTTGCGGGGAGATAAGCGTTCTGAGGTGTATCTCAATATCAGCGGCGCATTGTCGGGGAAAAAGCCGGAGCTTGTTCTGACAAGAGAGAGCAGCGGTACGACTCCGATTACCGGCGATACGCAGGTGGATGTCGATGTTGATAAAGTTGACAGAAAAATAACAATGCAAGGGCAGGAGGTTATGTTAAAGAGTCTTTATGTCAATGCCAAGGAGCCGAATAAAAATCGGGATAAAACCGATACTCTGCTGGTGGGCAAGGAATATTCGGCATATCTTTATACCGAGGATGTTACAGCGGACAATCCGGATAGCGCGTTTCTTCGCTTTTATGTGCAGGAGGATTACAAGGATGAGCCGGTTCCAGTTGAAATCTGGGGTCTAAAGAATACAGCTCAGGTCGGAGAAAATACGACCAGTCAAACTCCGGCAGAGAAAGAAACAGAGATGATATATGAGCTGAATATAACCAATCAGGGTTGGTATAGCGTAGATGTAACGAATCATGTAAAGAGCCACACTTATTACGGCTTTTATTTAAAACCCAAAAAGGACGATCAACCGGTAGTCAAGATATCCTCCTACAACAGCGAAAAGACGCCAGTGCTTTATACTGTGAAGGGAGAAGATGAATTTGATGCGCTGCGCAAACGGTTTGCTATTAAAAAGAGCTTTTATGATTTAAACGATCCGCAAATCAAGGAGTTGATTCAGCGAATTGATGAGCGGGCTGACGAATATTTGGCTGCACTGAATAAAGGAGTTGCCCGTACTTCGGTGTTTACGAATTATCCGTTGTCTATTGATTCAAACGGAAAACAGGTAAAGCCGGCAGATGCCGCCAATAATATGCGCAATTCTTATGTATGGCTAAATACCCTATTGCGAGCATACCATACCTATGGAAGTAAATTTGAAAACGATACTACACTTTACCAGACCATTAAGGATGGATTGGCGCTCCTCTATGAAAAGGCGTATAATCCGTTTGCTAGGGAAAACGGCAACTGGTGGCAGTGGGAAATTGGTGTTACCAAGGTTTTGGGCGAGATGATAGCGACAATGTATGAAGATTTAGAACCGCGAGTAAGAATGGACTATTTAAATGCGATCTTCCGCTTTCAGCCGAATCCAGAAAAATCGTATTACAACAGAAATTCCATATCACCAAAGGAAGCTTTGCCAATGCAAGACAGTATCGGAGCCAATCGGGTGGATACCTGTATTGCCGACCTGCTTTTGGGAATCAATGCCAAAAATCCGGATCTGATTCGGCATTCGGTCGATGCTCTGCATGATGTTTATCAATATGTAACCAGTGGCGATGGCTTTTATCGGGATGGTAGTTTTATTCAACATAAGAACATTCCCTATACTACGGCATATGGTATGGTATTGATTAGTGGTTTGACCGAGCTGGAGCAGAAATTAAAGCAAAGTCGTTGGAAGATTACGGATCCGGACTATCAGAATGTTTATGCATGGCTGGAGGAATCCTTTATTCCGATGGTTTTTGACGGACAAGCATTTCCAATTGTGGCAGGTAGAAGTGTATCTAGGCAGGCGCAGGGAACGGAGGCAGGCAATAGCTATGCTGATGGTTATAGGATTGCAAGAATGTTGTATGCGGCTGCCCAAGGAGCGCCAGCGGAGAAAAAGGAGCTATGGAGCTCTCTTGCTCTGCGCTATATGGAAAAAAACAGCTTTTACGATGTTAAGGCTAATGCGTCGAATATAGCCATGCTAAAGGAATATGAGGAACTAAAGCAAATGGCTGTAGTAGGAGAGCCATATATCCGCAGTCATGTGTTTGCCAATATGGACAGGATCGTCCATCATCGGGGAGATTATGCGATTGCTTTGGCAATGTATTCTTCCCGTATCCAGAATTTTGAAATGATGAACGGCGAAAATTTGCAGGGCTGGAATCAGGGAAATGGTACCTTGTATCTGCTCAATGCAGACAGTGGTCAGTATGACGACGCTTTTTGGCCGACGGTGGATTCCTATCGCCTGTCAGGCACAACAATCGACGTAGTGACTCGTTTAAGAGAGGATCACAAGGAAGAATTTACGATGAACAGCGACTTTGTAGGCGGCGTTTCTCTGGATCAGCTCTATAGCACGGGAGCGATGGTGCTGGCGGAGCCGGTGCGTAAGAATGTGACGAACTATCGGACGAGTCTGAAAGCGAATAAGTCATGGTTTTTCTTTGATGATGAGGTGATTGCTCTGGGAAGCGGGATTTCTTCAACAGACGATCGGGATATTGAAACCATTGTTGAAAACCGGATGATTCGGCCGGATGCCGGCAATCAGGTTCTGATCAATGGAAAGTCGGTGCTGGAGAAGACTTCTGCGGTGAAGGAGGACTTTGATGCTGTGACGTGGGCCTATTTAGAAGGCAATACCGCCCCATCGGCTTCCATCGGTTATTTCTTTCCGACTCCTATAAAATTAAGCGGAATCAAGCAAAAGCGGGTCAGTACATGGAAGGCGGTCAATGCCAAGGGCAGCGACGATATATTGGAACGCAATTATCTGATGCTGTGGCAGGAGCATGGAAAGAATCCGGTGAAGGACAGCTACAGCTATGCCATTCTGCCGGGAAAATCCGCCGATGAGGTCAAGGCATATGCGCAGGCGCCGCATTATGAGGTGCTGGCAAACAGCGAGGATGTACAGGCGGTATATGAAAAGAAGTTGGGGATTTTGGCGGCCAATGTTTTTGCTGGCTCCGGCGCAGAGGTTGATCATCTCCGCATCGACAAACCGGCGTCGGTAATGGTTCGGCAAAAGGATGGAAGCTTCTCTTTGTCAGTGGCTGATCCTACTATGAAGCTGAATGCGCCGATTCGCCTGACATGGCAAAGCGACAAGGAAATCAGGATTGACAAAAGCGATGCCAACATCAGGGTAATAAATACCATGCCCTTGGAGCTGGAGATCAATCTGGCCGGCGCCAAAGGCAAGGAAGCAGCCTTGCAGGGCAGCTATGAATGGGAAAAGCCGGAGGAGCCGACTACACCGGCAGAGCCATCCAATCCAATCAGCGCGTATCAGCCGCCGGTAACACCCGAACCGTCGGCTCAGCTGCCGGGTAAGTCCGAAGCAGTTGAGTCCGAGCAGAGCGCGAAGGAGCTGCAAGCGGAAAAGGAAAGAGAACAAAAGCGGGTGGAGGTCTTTGCCCAAATAAAGGATATTCAAGCCAGTTGGGCAGCAGAGGAAATCGGTGACGTGGTGGCGGCAGGGATTTTAAAGGGTTATGCCGACTCTGCTTTTCGTCCGGAGGCAACGGTCAGTCGGGCGGAAACTGCTCAAATCATATCCAATCTGCTGGATTATTTAGACGGACAAGTTGCTTTGCCTAAGCCAGAACAGGGACAGCCATGGTATCAACCGGCCGCAGAGCGGATAAAAACGCTGGGAATCATGCAAGGAGAAGGCTCCGAGCAGTTTTATCCGGAAAAGAAGATCAGCCGGCAGGAGCTTTTTACTGTTCTGGGTAGATTCGGAAAATGGAGCATGGGCGAGGCACAGGCGGATGCTGTGCTGAATGTGTTTGCCGATGGAGCGGAGGTTGCCGATTATGCCAGACCCTATGTTGCTCAACTGGTGCAAATGGGCTTAATCAAGGGGAAGGACGGTCTGCTTATGCCGAAGCGAACAATGACCAGAGCGGAGCTGGCGGTCATGCTTCATAGAATTTTAAAGCTGCTGAAGGGCTAGAGCGGCAGCGGGGATTTTACTGTAAAATACGCATGTAAGGCAGGTTTTTTTTGCCGGCTGGGAAATGGAAGGATATAAAATAAGCTTCCATTTTCCCAGCCGGCTTTAAAATTTAACTTGTTTATCGGGGCGTTTGATGGTAATATAAAAGAAACAAATCGGCAGCAGGGGTTCGGACTTTCTTTTATAGGGGATCTCGGAGAAAAAAGCGCGATGGAAGCCGGAAATATCAGCTTTTCCGGCAATGAGATGGGTGGCGATAAGGATGAAAAAAACGAAGGAAAAAGAAATTGATATGTTAAATGGGCCACTGGCAGGGAAAATATTGATGTTTTCTCTGCCTTTAATCCTATCGGGGATTTTGCAGCTTTTCTTTAATGCGGCGGATGTCATGGTTGTCGGCAAATGGGCCGGAAGACTGGCGCTGGCAGCGGTAGGCTCAAACGGAGCGCTAGTCAATCTCTTGACCAATGTGTTTATGGGCTTGTCTGTTGGAACCAGTGTTCAGGTATCGACCAATTTTGGTGCCGGCAGAAAGGAGGATGTCAGCAAAATTGTACATACTTCGGTGCTGCTTAGCCTGATCAGCGGAATCCTTCTGATGTGCATTGGATTGATATTTGCCACGCCTTTGCTTAGAATTATGGGAACGCCGGATGATGTTATTCAGCTTTCGGCGCTTTATCTTCGTATTTATTTTTTGGGGATGCCGGTCATGCTATTTTATAACTTCGGCAGCGCTATTTTAAGGGCGGTCGGCGATACCAAAAGACCTTTATACTACCTAGCGGTTGCGGGCTTTCTCAACGTCGTTTTGAATATTGTCTTTGTTGTGTTCTTTCATATGAGCGTAGCTGGAGTTGCCTTGGCGACGATACTGTCGCAGTGCGTATCTTGCTATTTGATGTTGCGCCGCCTGCTGACGGTGGACAGCTGTATTCGTCTGTATTTTAATAAACTGAAAATGAACCGAGATAAGCTGATTAAAATTATTAAGATCGGCTTACCAGCGGGGCTTCAGGGAGTGGTTTTCTCCTTGTCGAATGTGGTAATTCAATCCTCGATTAATTCCTTTGGTTCGATGGTAATGGGCGGAAGTACTATTTCTGCTAATTTAGAAGGTTTTGTTTATGTGTCAATGAATGCATTCTCTCAGGCGACAATTACCTTTACCAGTCAAAATTTGGGAGCTGGAAAATATTCGAGAATCAATAAAATATTGAGCAGCAGCGTGCTTCTGGTCATAGCCATCGGGTTGATTATGGGAAATACGATTATTTTCTTCGGCAGGGATTTGCTGGGCTTTTTCTCATCAGATCCGGAGGTTATTAATTATGGAATGACGAGAATGCGAATTGTTTTGAGCGTATATTTTTTCTGTGGCATAATGGAAGCGGTGGTTGGTTCCTTGCGGGGTCTTGGCTATTCGGTAATGCCGATGATTGTTTCGGCCATCGGCGCCTGCGGCCTGCGGATACTATGGATTGTTACTGTTTTTGCATGGAGTGGCACGCTGGAGAGTTTGTTTTTGGCTTATCCCGTATCATGGGGTGTCACGGCGATCGCGCATTTGCTTTGCTTTGTCCTTGTTCGGAAAAAGCTGCCTAGGGAAGACCGGTTTAAGGCGGTGTCGGCGTAAGGAACGACTTTTGGGATTTTGTGCAAGGCAATGCGTCTTGAAAGCAAGCGATGGCTAGAGGAGGAAATGAAAAATGTTGGCCTATGATCAGCATATGCATTCGGAATTTTCCTTTGATTCGGTGGAGCCGATAGAGGAATATTTAAAAATAACGGAAAATCCTATCGTAACGACGGAGCATTTGGACTTTGAAAATCCTGCTTCCGGTTACCGAGATGATATTCCTGACTATGACGGATACAAAAATAAAATAAAGCAGCTCAATGCAAGGCATGGAGAAAGGGTCTTTTCCGGCATTGAAATCGGCTATGCGCGGTCGGCAGAGAGCAGGATACGGCAATATCTGGAAGGCAAGAGCTACGATGTCAGGCTGTTGTCGGTGCATAATGCCGAGGGTAAGGACTTTATGCAGGAGAAATTTTATGACGGAAATATAAGGGCCAGAATCGAGGAATATTATAGCTGCTTGACGGAGGCTCTGGAAAGTCCGGTGGAGGCTGAGGTTTTAACGCATTTCGACTATGGGATTCGGTTGGCGAAGGCGACGGTGAAGGACTTGGAGCGCTATGGAGAAAAATATCTGAAAAAGGTAATTGACCTGACGATTCAGAAGGAAATGGCGATTGAGATAAATACCAGAAGCATGTACGCCTATGGGAACGCGAAGCTCTACGATTATTTTACGGAGCTGTATTTAGCGGCAGGCGGCCGGCTTTTTTCCATTGGCTCGGATGCACATCAGGTAAAGGGCTATCAGTTTGAGTTTGAGAAGGCGATTTGTATGCTTTTAAAAAAAGGCGTTTCCGAGGTTGCGATTTTTCAGGGCGGAAGAAGGTGGATGAGAGAACTAGAGCCTTGAGCCGGCGCTGGAGAGCGGTGAAAACAGGGTAAAGAGCCGATAAAGGGCGACGGCATAAACTATTTCAGAAGCAGGATGTCCTAAACGATAGATGGAATGATAAACCGCTTGGCAAAGTGTTTAAAATCAAGAAGCTTTGCTGAATCTGCATAAAAAAGAAGAGAGGGAAAAAATGATCTTTCAATTTAAAAATGAGCCTTTTTATTATGAAATGTTGGGGGAAGGGACGCCGATCTTGATGTTGCATGGCTTGGGAGCGGATATGCAGCTGATGAAGGGCTGCATGGAGCCTGTTTTTAAAGAAAAAGGAGGATATAAGCGGATTTATATTGATCTGCCGGGGATGGGAGGATCCTCGGCTGCGTTGGATTTTGCTACAGCTGACGGCGTTTTGGAGGTGCTGACGGCATTTGCAGAGGAAGTAATAAAGGGAGATTTTTTGGTTGCCGGGCAATCCTATGGCGGCTACTTGGCAAGAGGTATCTTGTCGGCATTTCCGGAGAGAACGGCTGGACTTTTGTTGCTCTGTCCGGTGGTGATTCCGACCTATGAGAAAAGAACCCTGCCAGAAAACAAAAAAAAGAAAATTGATCAGAGCTTTTTCCAAACCTTAAGTCCGGAAGAGCAGCATGACATGATGCAGGGCTTAGTACGAATCAATTCGGAAAATTATGAAAAAATGAAGGCAGAGCTGTTAAGCGGCAGGGAAAGGGCAAATACGGAATTTGTGGGAAGGCTTTTGAAAAGCTACAGCTTTTCCTTTGATTTGGAGAAAAGGATCGGCGTTTATAACAAGCCCGCCGCTTTTATTGTCGGGCGGCAGGATCATATTACCGGCTATCAGGATGTATGGGCACTGGTAGAAAGCTATCCGTCGGCGACCTTTGCCGCGCTGGATATGGCAGGCCATGCGCTTCAGATCGACCGGCCGGAGCTGTTTGCGGCGCTGGTTCGGGAATGGCTACAGCGGATTGAAGATGAGAATTAAAGAGTCTTTCAGCAAAAAAACAAAAAAATGGCTTGATTTTTTTGAAAAATAGCTTATAATAAAATTACATTCTGAGATGTTCGAGGGCTCATTATTTTGAACCAACACATTATATATGGGAACTTTATATCTTATAACGGATGTGGAACCTCACATGGATTTGGTAGACAGAAGTTATAATGCGAGTACCCACCCGGTTACATACTGGGGTCAAAATTTGAGAACGGCATTTTGGATATAAAAGAGGCGTATACCAAGCGATTGGTCTAAGCCTCTTTTTTCCGAAGAATGAAAACAGCTGTGCTGTGCAGTCTGGTGGATTTTTCAAGCACTCCTTTCGGAGAGGAAGGGCGAAATCGGCGGAAGAAAGCGAAGCAAGCTTCGGGGAATATCCCTAAATGACAATAGGAGGAATGAAATGTCAGGAAACAATAATGAAAGGGATTTTGAAAACACCAATTCTCCCAAATCTCCAAAGCCCCCAACAATTGACGTTGACTTTGAAAAAATGAAAAAGGGCGTTCGGCGGATTTTGTCCTTGGTGCTGATTCCCTTGGTATTGGTTGTGCTTGGATTAAATGCATTTTTTATTTTAGAGAATAAGGAAAATGGCGTTGTGCTGCGCTTTGGTCAGCTTCAGGAGGTGGTGACGAAGCCGGGAGTCAATTTTAAGCTGCCCTTTATTGATACGGTGACTAAGGTTGACGTGCGTACAATCTATAATATGGAATATGGCTTTCGGACTAGGGATAAAAACGAATACCAGTCAATAGCCTCTTATGAAGATCAGGATGCGGAGGCAAAGGTAATCGTAGACGGGGCAAACAACAATGCCTCTATTGCTTTGATTGAGCTGATTATTCAATATCGGATCAAGGATCCGGTGAATTTCCTCTACAAGGTTGATGATGTGACGGGAACCTTAAATTTGGCATTGGAGGATATTGTCAGAACCAGCCTGCAATCTTTTACTTTGGACGAAGCCAAGACGCAGAAGGAGCTGATTGACGAGTCGATTAAGCCGCGCCTGCAAAAGAAGATTGACGATTATGAAATTGGTATAGAAATCGTACTGGTTGGCACGCAAAACGTACAGTTCCTGCCGAGTGTGGAAGAGGCTTATCAGCAGAAGGAAAATGCCAATCAATACAAAAATGGTAAAAAAGAGGATGCGGAAAAATACTATAATACCATTATTCCAAAAGCCGAAGCCGAAGCCAGACGCTTAATCGAGGATGCCAATGCCTACAAAGCTCAAGTGATAGCCGAAGCCAATGCCGGCGTAGCGCAGTTTAACGCGCTGTATGCCGAGTACCTGCAAAATCCGGACATTGTCAGGGAAAGATACTATATTGAAGCCATGACCAGCTTTTTCCAAAACAATCAGGTGGTTATTTCCTCCTCTGACGATGAAAATATTCATAAATTTTATAATTTCAGCGAAAATGCGGTGAAAAACGACGTCATTTTAGGAGGTGGACAATAATGAAAAAAGCAGGCGGTGTAGTGATAGGTGTATTGTTGATACTGGCAGTTTTTTTGTTGAATTCCTCCTGCTATATTGTATATGAGGACGAGGTGGCAGTGCTGGAAACCTTTGGAAAGCTGACCAGTGCGATTGTCAATCAGGAGGATCTGGAAAAGGTCAATGCCAACCTGGTGAAAAATGGATATCGAGATATTGCAATATTGACACAAAAAGGACTGCATTTTAAAATTCCATTTATACAAAATGTAAAAAAATACAGTTCCAAGTATATGACCTATCTTTCCAATGAGGAATTGATCAATACTCTCGACAACCGGCGAATTCAAATTCAGACCTATGCCCAGTATAAGGTGGCGGATCCGATTAGCTTTACGATCGCTGTCGGCGGCAACTTTAATCTGGCGTATAATCGAATGGACGAATATGTTTACAAGACGGTAATCAATACAGCCAATCAATTGTCGTTTAATGAGTTTTTTTATAAGGAAACTGTGGAAAATTTATTAAATGGAAAGCTCGTGCTTTTGAATGAACAGCTGGTAGTTGATTTTGGTATATTTATTTCTGACATCGGAGTGAATCGCAAAACCTTTCCAGCCAACAATGTGGCGACGATAGAGCAGAAAATGAGCAAGGAAATTGAAAAGGAGTCGGAAAAGCTGACGGCGGAGGGAGATTCTGAGTATATGCAGGCGCAGGCAGCGGCGGACAGAGAATATGCCGAGATCGTAGCCAAGGCCATGCAGGAGGCGGCAAAGATTCGAGCTGAGGCTGACGCGGAGGCGCTGAAGATTTATCAAGATTCCCTGAATAAGGACTTGGAATTTTATCGCTTTATCAAACGGATGGATCTTTACAAAGAAATATCGGGAACCACCATCTTTTTGGATGAAAAAAATGAGATACTAAAATATGTTGATGGATATCAAAGCAATTAAAGAGGAACTGGCGGTATGATAAAGGTATTATTCGTTTGTTTAGGGAATATTTGCCGTTCGCCTATGGCGGAGGCGGTATTTCGGGATATGGTGGAAAAGAGAGGACTTTCCAGCTGTTTTGTTATCGACTCGGCGGGAACCTCCTCTTGGGAGGTTGGCAATCCTGTTCATCACGGCACGAGGAACAAGCTGAACGAGGTCGGGATCTCGACCAAAGGAATGAGGGCCAGACATTTGGAGAAGGGAGATCTTAACAAATTCGATTATATCGTTGGAATGGAGAAGGAAAATATTAAAAATATCCTGCGAATCTTTGAAAAAAAGGAGAGTCCGAAGGTGTTTCGCCTGCTTGATCTTTGCGAAAATCCGCGAGATATTGCCGATCCATGGTATACAGGGGATTTTGAAACGACCTATCGGGAGGTGCTGGAGGGCTGCGAGGCGCTGCTTGCCCATATCTTAAATTCGCAAAAGCGATAGCTGGTAGGAGTAGAAAAGGGTAAAGTGCAGAGCGCTTATCCAAGGCACGGAAGCGGAAGGAAGGGCATCGGAGAAGAAGGATGGGAGGCAAGGAAATGGAAGGAATCAAGCAAATCAGGCAACAATGGGAGGAGGCTCTGGCGCAGGATAAAGCGGAAGGCTTTTCTATGGCTTTGATTGACGCTTTTTTGCAAAAGCATGAAAAGGATATGCGAATCGGGGTTCAGCAGCTGCGCCAAAGAGCCGAAAAATATAAAGAAGCGTTGGCGGCAGAGCGGATTCGACTAAAGGCGATGTCGGCCTTTGAGCAAAAGCATGCCGGTGAAATTGTTGCCGGTGTGGATGAGGTCGGCAGAGGCCCGCTGGCAGGGCCGGTTGTAGCAGGGATTGTCATTTTAGATCCTTCCAAGGAAATCCTGCATCTCAACGATTCCAAAAAGCTGTCCGATGAAAAGCGCCGAGAGCTGGCGGAGGAAATCAAAGAAAAAGCGTTGGCCTGTGCCGTTGGCATGGCAAGCAATGAGAGGATTGACGAGATCAATATTTTGCAGGCGACCTATGAAGCGATGGCAAATGCATGGCTCAGTCTTTCTCTGCCGCCGGATGTTTTGCTCAACGACGCGGTCATTATTCCGCAGATACCGATAAAGCAGATAGCGATCACCAAGGGCGATGAAAAAAGCATTTCCATTGCCGCTGCATCTATAGTGGCAAAGGTAGTCAGAGATGATATCATGATTGCCTATGATGAAATATACCCGCAGTATCAATTTGCCAAAAATAAGGGCTATGGTACAGCGGAGCATACCGAGGCCATTCGCCGTTTCGGCGCTTGTGAAATTCATCGCCGCAGCTTTATCAAAGCATTCCTTGAGAGATAGTCGGTACTCCTCTAAAATAGCTGGCGATGTTCCCAAATGATGATAAACCGACGCTGCCCCAAAACAATTAATCCTGCCCGAGCCATTTTACCCTGTAGCAAAAGCTTTTTTATGGTTTGATGTAGACCGTATATTCTCGGAAGCCTTTGGAAAAGCTCAAAAGGTTAAGCCCCTAGAAAATATCTTTTGCGAGAATAGCAGAAAAAACAGGGAGCGGCAGAAAGGAGAAACCCGTGCTGCAAGTAGAAAATTCAAGCCGAATTCAGCCCTATCAAAATTTACAAGTCCAAAGTCAAACAGGGGAAAACGGAAAAATTACGTCAGATAAGCCCTTTCAAGAGCTGCAAAAGGGGGATATTATTGAGGGCAGAGTTCTGTCTGCCGGAGAAAAGAGCATTGTGCTGGAGCTCGACGGCAAGGCGATAGAAGCCAAGCTGGAAGGAAATTTCGAGTTCGTCAAGGGAGAGCTTGTTCAGCTGGTGGTAGCAGAAGCCACGCCGGAAAAGCTGCTGCTCAAATCGGTTCTGGATCAGGCGGCAATGAGCAATAAAAGACTGGAAGATATCCTGACTCAGCTTCATTTAAAGCTGACGCCGGAAAATAAAGCGATGGTGGCTGAACTGATGGGAGCTAAGCTTCCTCTGTCTCAAGAAAATTTAAAGACCTTGCAGCTGATGATGAGCAAGTATCCGGAAGTGGATATAAAAAGCATGGTGCTGCTGTTGAAAAATGGAATCGAATTAAATGATGAAGCCATGAGAGAGCTCCTAAAAACCAAGCTTCCCTCGGAGCAGCTGACCTCTCGGTTAGAGGAATTGATCGGAAAGCTGGCGAAAGCGGCGGCTGGACAAAGCGGAGAAAGACTGTTGAGTCAGCTGACAAAAGACGTGCCGGAAGCGGAGGAACTGCTCCGGCAGCTAAAAATGCTTTATACGGAAAAGGACGGCGGCGAAGCACGGGCAGCAGAACGACCTTTGAACCAGCTACTGGGAAAAGCAGAAGCAGAAACATTAGTTAAAGAGCTGGAAAATTGGCAAAGAAATATTGCTTCGGCCAGCAGGAATTCGGAGGCTCCGGCAAGCTCCGAAAACAAGTTTTTATCAGCCCTGGCTACTTTTAGTGGGGAGGAAGGCTTGATACCGGAGAATTCCAAAAATCTTTCGGAGCTTTTAAATACGCTTAAGCAATCGTTTTTACAAGGTGACTTTAAAGACGCGAGTGAGCTTTTAAAAGCGGCTAAGGGTCTGCCGGAGGAGCTGCGGGCAGAATTAAAGCAGATATTGAGCGAAAGGCTTGGAGCGGCGGCACTTCGGAGGACATTTTTTTTAAATGGAAGGGAATCGGAGCCGACCGAGCATTTGGAAAGGTTGTTTGAAAGGCTTAGCCAGTTCAAAAGCAATGCAGAGAGTCCTTCGACATTGATGAGAGAAGCGCTTCAGGACGCGACGTCGGCGCGATCGGCTCTTGGCTTTATGGAAAAATTTCAGGGAAACGCCGGATTTGTGCAGCTGCCGTTTTTGCTGGGCGACAAAGCGTTAAATGGGGAGCTGTTTGTATTAAACAATAAAAAGAAGGGAAAAGAAGCTGCCGGAGAGGATATATCGGCATTGCTCCAGCTGGAGTTTGCCACCCTCGGACATGTGGACACCTTTATCCGAAAGGAGCAGCAAAGAGTTCAAATTGATTTTTATGCGGAGGATGTCGCTAAGGAAAAATGGATTCGAGAAAAAATATATTTGCTGCATAATAATCTGCTGGAGAAAAACTACCAGATCACGGCGATCCGAACCTTTGTGAAAAAGGATAAAACCGATGGCTTTGCTGACTTTTTGGCAAACGAGGAGGTAAAGAAGGTATCTCGTTTTTCCTTTGATATGAAAGCATAGCCGCGGAAGGGGCTTTGGTCAGACAGGCTGCTGCAAGGAAGGGCGTGGAATAGTCCAGCGCCTTTTCCCGTTATAAGAAAGCGCTGCAAAAAAGAAGTAAGTAAACCGCTGCGGAACGAAAAGACAGGTCAAAGCGAAAGGGAATTGCCGATATGAGGGAACAAAGAAATCAGCGCAGAGAGGAAAAGCCGAAAATTAAGAAAGCTGCCGCCATTCGCTATGATGCGAAGGAGGTTGCGCCGACTGTTATTGCCAAGGGAGCTGGTATTGTAGCGGAAAATATTTTAAAGGTAGCCGAGCAGGAAAAAATAGCCATTGTCGAAAATAAGGAATTGGTGGAGGAACTGAGCCGGATTGAACTGGGAGATCATATTCCGCCGGAGCTTTATCAAATTGTGGCGGAGGTGCTGATTTTTGTATCGGATCTGGACGAGCTGCGCGGCAAAACCGAAAAGCTTCGTTAAATAAAATTCTATTTTTTTAGACTACAAAATTTCTTGCTAAAAAATGCAGGCAGCTTCAAGGCGTGAAAACTTTAAAAAGGAATGACCAAATCCAGACAGCAATCCGAACGGAGCTGGAAACGTCAGAGGAAAAGCCAATGAAAAAGGAGAGCACAAAAGAAAAAGAGGTATTCCCTACGTATGAAACGGGAATGGAAGCAGCAGAGAAAGAACTGGCAGAAAAAAGGAAAACAAAAGAGCAGATGCTCGCCCGCAAGGCGGAGTCGGAAACGGCAGTCGGTAAGGGCAGAAAATACGAGGCGCAGGCCGCAGCTTATGTCGAAGGGATGGGCTATCGAATCAGGGAACGGAATTTTCGCTGCCGGCAGGGAGAGATCGACTTGATTGCGCAAAAGGAGGATGCGCTTTTTTTCATAGAGGTAAAAGGGCAAAAAAAGGACTGGCAGGCGGAGCAGAAGATTAATGCAGGAAAGAAACAAAGAATTCTAGCGGCGTCGGTGGAATATCTTCGGCAGGAGAATTTGTGGCAGCGCTGCGCTGTGCACTATGATGTGATAATTATTACCGGACAGGAAATCCGATATTATGCCGATGCTTTTGAATGGTAAGAGAGAGGGAAGGAAGAACGGCAATGAGAAATGATGCCAAGGAGGTTTTACAATTTGATTTACTGCGAAAACAGCCCAATCTTGTTCACGGAATGAACACTAGGCTGGGGGGAGTCAGCAGTGGAATCTATGAAAGTATGAATATGGCTTTGGGAATGGGTGATTCGGACGAAAGGGTCAGAGAGAATTATTGCCGTTTTGCTGAAATTTTAGGCTTTTCCCCGCAGAGCTATACCTTTTCCGATCAGGTGCATAAGACTAAGATTGCTAAAATAGAAAAGAGCGACTGTGGAAACGGCTTTTTATTCCCCAAAAAAGAAAGCTTAAAGGGAAGTGACGGATTGATTACCCAGGAGCGGGGAATCGCGCTGACGATTTTTTCAGCGGATTGCGTTCCGCTGCTTTTTTACGATCCGGTAAGGCAGGCGATTGGCGCGGCGCATTCCGGCTGGCGCGGTACGGCGCTTGATATTGCCGGAGAAATGCTGCGGCGGCTGCAACAGGAATACGGTTCCTCCCCCAAGGATGTGCTGGTCGGGGTTGGCGCATGTATTGGCAAAGAAAATTTTGAAGTCGGAGAGGATGTAAAAAAAGAATTTGAAAAGCAGGGGAAATATGATATACTAAATGAGGTCTTTTGCCCGAAGGGCGGAGGAAAATATCTGCTGGATCTGCGAACCTATATTGCCTTTGCCCTAAAGAGCGGGGGCGTTTCAGAGGAAAATATGGAGATTTCCGAGGAATGCACTTTTGGCCGGCCGGAGCTTTTCTTTTCGCATCGCCGTAGCGGTTTACAAAGAGGAACGCATATCAGCGTAATTTATTTAAGGGAAAATGAGCTTTAAGAGGAAAGCGGTGTTTGTCCGGCAGAGCGTATGACTGAGGAAGCGCATTTTAAAGTGCAGATGCCGTTCCGGAACGCGGAGCCTTAAAAAAGGAAGGCGACAAGGGAGGGTTTTAGGCAAAAGAGAGCAGAACGCAGGGGGGCAGTAAATTTTTATAGATTCAGAAAAAACAGAGAGAAGCTGCATTTAGAAGGCTCGCAATTTGCTTTTCACAGTAGGACAGAGGCAGAAATTGAAAGAAAGGCCGGAGGGCTTAAGCCCTTCAGGCTTGGCGTGATAGAAAGGAAGCAATATGGGAAAACCGATTGTAGCAGTTGTCGGCAGACCGAATGTAGGGAAATCGACATTATTTAATTATTTGGCAGGTGAAAGGATTTCGATTGTGCAGGATACTCCCGGCGTGACCAGAGATCGTATTTATGCCGATACAGAATGGCTGAAGCATGCTTTTACGGTAATTGATACGGGCGGATTGGAATTGTCCAGCAGCGATACGATATTAAAGCATATTCGGGCGCAGGCGGAGATTGCCATTGATCTTGCCGATGTGATTTTATTTATTACCGATGGCAGGGCGGGTGTGACGGACGCGGACTATGAGGTGGCAAATCTTCTTAGAAAAAGCAAAAAGCCGATTGTTTTGTGTGTCAATAAGGTAGACAGCTTTCAAAAGCAGGTAAATGATATTTATGAATTTTATAATTTGGGGCTTGGCGAGCCGATTCCTGTGTCTGCTGCCAATCAGCAGGGCTTTGGCGAACTCTTGGATGCGGTAACGTCGCATTTTACGTATAATGCCGAGGAGCAGGAAAAGGAGGAATATCCCTCCATTGCTTTGGTTGGAAAGCCAAATGTCGGCAAATCCAGTCTTTTAAATCAACTGCTGGGCGAGGAACGCTCCATTGTGTCGGAGGTTGCCGGAACGACCAGAGATTCGATTGATTCGGTAGTTACTTATAATCATACCAAATATATTTTTACCGACACAGCCGGCCTGCGCCGCAAAAACAAGGTGTCGGACGAGATTGAAAAATACAGCATTATCCGCACGGTAGCTGCCGTTGAAAAATCGGATATTACCCTTTTGATGATTGACGCGACAGAGGGATTGACCGAGCAGGACGCTAAAATCGCCGGTATCGCCCATGATCGCGGCAAGGGAATTATTATCGTCGTCAACAAATGGGATGCTATCGAAAAGGACGATAAGACGATGAAGCGCTTTGAAGAAGATATCAAGCGAACCCTGTCTTATTTGGACTATGCGCCGCGGGTATTTATTTCAGCTAAAACAGGGCAGCGGATGCATCGCTTGTTTGAAGCGATTGAAGCGGTCGTTCAGAATCAGACTCTGCGTGTGGCGACCGGCGTTTTAAACGAGGTGCTCTACGACGCTATGGCGATGAATCAGCCGCCGGCGGACAAGGGAAATCGCCTGAAAATTTTTTATGCCACGCAGGTGGGAGTCAAGCCGCCAACCTTTGTGCTTTTTATCAATGATCGAGAACTGATGCATTTTTCTTATCAGCGCTATATCGAAAATAAATTCAGAGAAGCGTTTGGTTTTCATGGAACTTCTTTACGCTTTGTCTTGAGGGAAAGGAAGAGGAATGATTAAGCTAGTTTTCGTGATGCTGGCCGGCTATTTGATGGGCTGCTTTCAGACGGCGTATATTATAGGCAAAACAAATCAGCATATTGATATTCGGCAGCATGGTTCGGGCAATTCGGGAACAACCAATGCTCTCCGCGTTATGGGCTTAAAACTTGGACTTTTGACCTTTGTCGGAGATTTTTTGAAGGCGTTTGTGACATTGGGAATTGTCCTTTGGCTGACACAGGATCGGCTTTTAACAGTGGCGGCGGGGCTTGGCGTGATTTTGGGACATGATTTTCCGGTGTTTTTGAATTTCAGGGGCGGCAAAGGGATTGCTTCTACTATCGGAATTGCGTTTGCGCTGGATTATCGCTTAGGTCTGATTAGCCTGACAATTATGATTGTGGCGATTGCCGTCAGCAAATATGTATCTTTGGCTTCGCTGCTGCTGTGTGTCGGCCTGCCGGTTTGCTTTGTTTTTCTGGAAAAACCGACGCCGTCGGAAATTGCTTTTGTCGTAAGTATTTCTCTGCTGGGCATTTTCCAGCATCGGGAAAATATTAAGCGATTGCTGGGCGGAACGGAAAATAAAATCAAATTGAGCGGAAAAAAATGAGGAAACTGGCTCAAGGAGAAAATTTTTTGCTAATCCAGCTTTCTTATTACCTCCTGAATAAAGCTTTTTAAAGGAAAAGAAATGTTTGAGAAAACGCAGAAGATAGAACCTTGAGTAGAAATTTTAAACCAGAAGGGTCTATACAACCCGGAAAGGAAGATAAAATGAATAAAAAAGAATACACGAAGGTGTGGGGCGATACGGTATTTTTGCCGGAGCTGCTCTATGCATCGGGAATCGGGATTGCTTCCACCATGGGAGCATACGGATCGGTCTATTATGCGCTGTCGGCTCTGACGGAGCTGTCCTCTGGAATTATCAGCGGCTATGCTCTGATGGCGGGGATCGCCGGTTGTTTTTTGGGCGGGATGATTGCGGGCAGAAGCTTTCAGCCTAAGCGTCAGGTGATCGAGGGCACGGAAGAAATGGAATTGGAAAAAATATTGGAAGAAGCGGGCACTACGCTTGAAGCGGAAGCAAAATTTTTAGCCGATGCCGATGCCGAAACCATTCGAGAAATGGAGGATCTGGAGCTGTACGCGCTGCTTCGGCTGATTCCCGAGGACTCCCCGAATTATAAGCCGCAGTATCATAGTCGGATGGAAAGGGGGAGCGAGCAATGATGATAACCGTGGAGTTGATTTTACAGGCATTTTTATTTGCGTTTTTAGGCGGTGCGATTTTTTCCGTAATCGGTGTGATTCCCGGAACGGATGAAACGGCAACGATGGCTCCCTTAACCTTGGTGCTGGTGCTTTTAGGCGTTCAGCCGGTCGTATTATTTGCATGGTTTATCGGCATTACAGTGGCCATGCAGATTACGCATACGATTCCAACGGCAATGACTGCACTGCCCGGCAGTACTATGGCAGTTCCGATGATTCAATATTGTCGGACGGCAAAGGCGCTGGGAGTGCCGCATATCATTATGCGCAAAATGGCTGCCGGTTCGCTGATCGGCTCTTTGATTGCCGTGCCGGTAGCGGTTGGTTTTGCTGTCCTGCTAGCGCCGCTGGGCGAGATGCTAAAGCCCTATATTGGACTGATTTTTACGCTGGGAGCGATATTCATTGCCTACATGTCGAAAGCGAAATGGGGAGCCGTTATCGGTTTGGTGCCCTATGCCTTTTTGATTCAGGGAATTCAGCGGCTGGCGCAGGAGGGAGTAGGAAAGAGCCTTTTTATTTCTATTTTTATGGGAATCACAATCGGGCCGATGATCGCGGAGATATTTAATGTATTTGTACCGGAGATTCGGCAGACGCAGAAAACTGGAGAAGTTTCCAAGGTCTATCTGGCGCCCGATCCGGCGCAAAAAATCGGGATTTTTCCCAATCCCTTCCGCCAGTTTCCAGCAGAGCAAGGAGGAAAGATTACGGCTGCCTCCGCAATTTCTGCCTGTACCTTTACTTTTTCGCCGGTTGGAATGACAGTGCTTTTAGGAGAGCTTCTGGCAGGAAAAAATAAAGAGGTCTATCAAAAAACCATGCTGACAGCCGGAATTCAGGACGCAGTGACTAATGCGACCTATATTGGGGAACTGATTATTCCGCTTTTGGCCTTTGGTCTGCCGCTTTCGCCAGTTGCCTTGGGGCCGGCGGCGCCGCTGTTTCAGGCTCCGCCAGTTTTTACCACAGATCCGGTAATGAATTTGCATAGTTTTTTGGGCTGGGGGGATTATTTGCTCTATGGTCTAATTGGCATTATCGGCGGGGCGGCGTTTGCTTATCCGCTTGCTATGAATAAGGCGAGGAGCTGGACGGAGAAAATGCTTCGCTATGTCAGCCATGAAGCCTTGATCGGTTCCTTTTTGGGCTTGGTATTTATGCTGGCTTTTTACGAGGCGGGCGGAATGGGAATTGTCATTACCTTGTCGGTAGCGCTGTTTAGCGGAATTTTGAGCAATCGCTTTGGAATGCATACTGGCGTGCTGTTTATGGGATTTTATGCCTCGTCCTTTATTACGGGATTGTTTTTATAGAGAGAGCGTTTGCTATGTTTTTTTCCGCAGCCAGACTGCCGGAGGGAATATTTAAAATAGGAAAAGGGAATGAAGCCTTATTTGCGCTGATGTGAGCAAATAGGGCTTTTTCTATGCTGGAGCTGGTTTCATTTTTTTGATTTCCGGCATTTTCTAAAGGCGAAAGGTATTTTGGCAATGGCGAAGGCGCAGGCGGATTAGCCGGAAAAATTTTCATTCAAATTTTCAATAGAATTTTAAGAAATATTACAAACTCTAATTGAAAACAGCATAAAAATCATATATAATAAAAAAGCTACAGGGAAATGAGGGAAAAACCAGAAAGGAAAGAGAGAATGAAATACAGAAAGAAAAAATCTGATTTTTTATGGCTGGCAGCGCTGCTGCTGGTAATATCTTTGACGGCTTGTACGGGAATGGCCGAAAAAGTGGTGGAAATGATGGGAGTAGAAAAGCCCGCCGGGGAAGAAGCTGCAAAGAAGTCGGACGGAAAAACCGGCAATTCGGAAGAAGCAGGCGCCTTTGAATCCAAGGTAAAGGTTTTTGGCAATGAGGGGAAAACGGAAGGCATGTCGGAAGGCGATACTACGAAGGACGTGACGGAGCGGCTTTCTTCGGAGGAAGCAAAAAAAATCCTAATGAAGGACTACGAAAAATATGTGGATTATTTAGCAGTAAAGGTTCCTGAATTTGAGCCGATGCCTTTAACCTCGGAGGAGGATCTCTATGAGGTGCCGACAGAGGAAGAAAAAGCGCTTTTGAAGGATAGCTATTTCGTAGGAAGCGGCTTTAATCAGATGAGAGAGCGCTATCCCGGCAAATATGCATGGTTTCTTCTTTTTCGGGATGAAACGCAGAAAAAGGAATATTTTGACAGAACTGGGGCATCCTCTATAGATATGTTTTGCCTTTATGTCAACTTAGATACCGGCATGACTTTTATTGACAGCTCCATAATCGGGATTTATCGGCTGCCGGATCTGTATAATGTGGCATATCAGCCCTATGCCCTTGACGGTGCTGCTGAACTGGATTTTCTGCTTTGGGTATTGCAGGATCGAGGAATCATTTCCAGTATGTATAAGTATACGGATTCTTGGAGCCTGACGATAGAGAGCGAGGAACCGATGGGGGATGCGATGATTGCTCTGGGAGCGGAATGGGATTCGGAGGTCGAACTGATTGAGTTAGGTGAGTATATTACCCGTTTGCCAGTTTATCATATGGAAACCTATGAAAAGGCAGGGATTTATGATTTCAATGTCAAGGAGCGGGTGATTACGGATTATTATACGGGCGAGGAGATTTACCGAGATCCGATGGTGGCAACGGAGCCTAAAAGTATTACCAATGCTAATGCGAAGCAGGAATTGATAGCGATTTTTGAAAAGCTTTGCATATTGAGTGAGGGAGAGGCAAAGAATTATAGCTTTTCCGTTCAGCCCTTTACGGCAGAAGAACACGAGTGGATTAACGAGGGCTTTGAAATCAAGGTGACGTCGGCAAGCGCAAAGGCTTCCGAGGAAGTGCTTGGAACATTTTATATGAGTATGGACGGGACTAAGGTATCCAAATGGAACCCTATACAGGAGCAAAAAGAAGCGTTTTACGGAACGGCATTGATATTGTGGTAAAAATCAGAAAGCAAAGGAGAGAGTCATGCAAAATACAGCTTGGAAGCCGAAGCATTTAAATTGGGAATTATCGCCCTATACCGGACTGAGCCGAGAGTCTTGGCTGGAGGCAGGAAAATATTTACTGGAAGGAATTTTTCAAAATATAAAAAGTCCGGAAGCTCCAGTTGTGATGCCAAGGTATGAAACGGAAGTCACCTACCCCAATAAAAATACGCCGGCGCACAAGGTTCAGGCAGAGTATTTTGAGGGCTTGGCGAGATCCCTTTTTATTGCCGCGCCACTTTTAAAAAATGAGCCGGAGGCCGAGGTCTGCGGCTATCGGCTGCGGGATTATTATAAAGCTCATATCCTGCGAGCCTGCACAAAGGGTGATTCGCTGTGGGTGCTGGATCGGGCGTATATGTTAGAGCATGATCCGGAAAATGAGTACGGCATATTTCAGCAGACCGTGGAAATGGCGGCGCTGGTTATTTGCCTGTGGATTTGTCGCGAGGTAATCTGGGATCAGTATACCAAAGAAGAAAAGGACAGGATTGCTGCATTTATCAGCGACTATGCCCATGGCAGTACGGTGCCGCAAAACTGGAGGCTTTTTAATATGCTGGGTCTGGCCTTTTTGCATCAGGAAGGCTATCCGATGGATCGGAATATTATGAGGGATCATGCACAGGCGGTTTTAAGCCTGTCGGTCGGCGATGGCTGGTACCGAGATGGACATTCGTTTGACTATTATTCCTGCTGGGCGTTTAATTTTTACGCGCCGATCTGGAATTTGTGGTACGGCTATCAGGAGGAGCCTTATTTGGCGGCGCGATTTGAGGAAAACAGCAATCTTCTGATGCGCAGTTATGCGGATTTTTTTGATCGGGACGGATATACCAATATGTGGGGAAGGAGTAATATTTATCGGAATGCTTCCACTTCGGCATTTGTTGGCAATTTTTTGCTGCAAAACAGCAGTGCCGATCCGGGACTGGCAAGGCGGATTTCATCTGGCGCTTTGCTGCAATTTTTAACTAGGGATGATTTGTGGTATGAGGGAATTCCGGTGCTTGGCTTTTATCGTCCATTTTTGCCGTTGGTACAAAGCTATTCCTGTGCAGAATCGCCGTTTTGGCTGGCCAAGGCATTTGCCTGCCTGTACCTGCCGGAAAATCATCCGTTTTGGACGGCCAGGGAAAACAATGGCAGCTGGGAGCAGCTAAAGGAAAAGGAGAGCAAGGTAACAACATTAAACGGTCCGGCGCTTTCTTTTGTCAATCATTCCGCAAACGGAACGACCGAGCTGCGCAGTGGCAAGGTGCTGAAGGCGGAGGGCGATGAGCACGGCATGTGGAACTATGCAAAGCTGGTATATAATACCAAATTTCCGTGGGAGGCAAAGCCTTCTTTGGAGGCAGAGTCGCAGCAATATGTGCTTTATGAAGAAAAAAGCGGAAAATACAAGAAGGGAAATGCCCTTTTTTGGGGCGGAGAGAAGCAGGAGGTGCTGTATCGCCGCTGCTATTTAAACTATTCGACAAACAGGGAAAAGCATTGGACGCCTTCCATTGACCTGGCGGATATGGTGATGCCCTATGGCATTTTGCGGGCGGATAGGATTCGCTTCTTTGAAAAGCCGATCAGTCTGACCTTGGGCTCCTTTGGCTTTGCCGATAATGGCACGGAGATTATTCGGCGGGAAAAGGATGGAGCGAAGGCCGTTATTTTAAAGGGCTCAAATCACATGGGAAGAAAGCAGCAAATGGCGATGACGATTTTTGCCGGCTGGCAGGAGCTTAAGCTGATTTCCTCAACCGGTACCAATGCGGACTCGGAAAAATCTTACCTTGTCTATGCTTCGCTTAGAAGGGAAAAGCAATACGATTATGAGCCATATGTGCTGATGTCGCAGGTGCTGACCAAGGAGGACTGGGAAGACTTTACAGAGGACGAGCTTTTTCCGGTTCGAGAAATTGTTTATACGGACAAGGAAAAATGTGGCGGCTACGGCGAGGTAAGGATACTTTTGGCGGATGGCAGTGAAAAAAGAATTGACTATTCCGGGCTGGAAGGGAATTTAAGCTTATAAAAAGAAGGGGACTGCTTTGCTTTTACCAAATGAAGCGCCGGCATTTGCGCCGGACGCCTCGAAAAAGTAAGGCAGTCCCCGAAGTTTAGAACAAAGCTTTAAAATCAAAAATCAAGACACAGTATCGGCATCTGTGCAGTGGCTTCGGAAAGCGTGGTATCTCCGAAACTTAATCCAAAGCTTAAGGAAAATTTGGCTTCAAGGCTGTGCACGGAGCGCCGGCATTTGCGCGGGCGCTTCGGAAAAGCAAGGCAGTCCCCGAAGCTTAGGATAAAAGATTTAAATCAAAGCCCTGTTTTTTTACAGAGCGCAGCAGAGTTGCCCGCATGGGATTGGCATTTTCTAAGCGCTGGACGATTTGACGGCTGAATGCAGGAAGCGATTTTGTAGTATCTCTTAAATCGTAATAGTTCTGCATAACCTGGTCATAGTCCTTGATAGCTTCTAAGTAATTGTCCTGCTTTTGATAATGATTTTCAAAAACCTTTAGATCAAGGCTCATTCTGGGCTTAAGCATCGGACTTTCTGCCGGATAGCCAAAGCCGACTCCAACAATCGGAAAGGTCAGTTCGGGCAGACCCAAAATGGAAATGATCTCATCTACATTATTTAAAATACTTCCCAGATAGAGCGCGCCCAAGCCAAGTGATTCGATGGCAGCCGTCATATTTTGGGCGGCAAGGCAGCCGTCGGTAAAACCTTGAAAAAAGCGATCCATATCTCTTGCGGCAGCAAGCGTACAGCCCTGCTCTTTGGCAATCATGGCGTTGCGATAGGCGTCGACGATAAAAATATAAAGCTCCGGAATGGACGCAACATAGCTTTGCTTACAAACCGCTGCAATCGTCTCTTTTTTTCGCGGATCAGTGATGTGAATCAGGCTGAAGGACTGAGCTCCCGTGCTGGTGGCGGTTTGATTGACAACGGCAAGGAGAGAGGCGGTCAGCTCGGCTGGCACGGGCTGATCGGTAAATTTACGAATGGAACGATGATTTAATTGAGTATTGATTGTAGAATTCATAGCTTCCTCCTGTAAATGCTCCTAATAAATGTTCTGTACCGTAATTCTATCATTGGAGCAGGGGACTGTCAAGCTTTGGAGAGGCCGTTACCAAGAGAGGAAAGACGCGGTAATTCTCAAAGTAAGTTCTAGCTTTAAAGCAGGATTGGAAGGGGTTGACGCAGAGCGGGCGGAGCAGGCAGGATTCGCTTGTCAAGCGAGGGAGTTTATAGTAGAATGAAAAAATAAGGGAGAGCAAAAAAGGCAACATAGGGAAATGCAAGGGGGCTTTGAGAACGGAAACAAGGGGAAGCGATGGGAGCATGAAATCGGACGCAAAAAAGCGCCGAAGTTCGGCGCTTTGCTCGGAATGACAGGACTTGAACCTGCGACCTCTTGACCCCCAGTCAAGCGCGCTACCAAACTGCGCCACATCCCGTAAACCATGCACATACTATAATATCCATTTTCGGGAAAAAAATCAAGTCTTTTTTTAAAAAAAATCAAATTTTATACGAATGGCCTTTTTAATGCAGAATTGTTTTGGGGCTGACAGAGAGCGGCTGCCATAGACAGGAAGGAAATGTTCGGAAAAAAGCGGCTTTGCTTTTTTTGAAATTTCCTGCGCATGGCGGCTTCCGCTTGTTCGGGCGGCAGTCCTGACATAGGGGAAGGAAGCGAGCCGACTGTCAAAGAAAGCGCGAACAAAGGCATCAGACAGGCAAAGAAAGGTAGCCTAGGCGGCGAAAAGCCCCACCCCGAGCAGGAGCAGAGAAAAATTCAGATAGCAAGGCTGTAATCTTAGAAAAAGCCAAGCGGGGAGCTGGTATTTTGATAGGGAAATAGTGGAAGTGAAAACGGAGGACGGTTATGAGGCTAAGTATGGAAGAAAAAAGGAAGATATGGGTCAGCTTGATCATTATTGTGATAGCAATTGTGATATATCATATCTTTAATAATTTCGGCAATTTTTTAACTGAAGCGAAGGGGCTTTATAAGGGGGCGCTTCAGCCGGTGGTAATGGCATTTTTTATTGCTTATATCATGAATTTGCCAATGCGGTATATAGAAAAAATTTTCGACCAAAAAACCAACTGGGGGAAAAAGGCGAAGCGGAGCTTAAGCATTGTTCTGACAATTGTATTTTTTATCCTGATTTTGGTAATTCTGCTTCGCGTGGCGATTCCGCAGCTGACAGAAAGTGTCAATCGTTTGACTCAAAATATAGATACCTATATTTCTACGGTGCGGCAATGGCTGACCGGATTTTCCATCAACGACTATAACTATGCCCTGCCGCAGGTATTAATCAACAAGATTACAGAGCTGTTTAATACGCTGGTGTCCATGGTAAGCTCATGGCTGGGGCTGTTAGTGGAATCCTTATACAGCTGGATCTCCGGTACGGTTTCCTCTCTTATGGGTCTGGTTGTCAGCTTTGCATTGTCAATTTATATGTTGGTTGAAAAGGACAAAATTATCGAGGTTCTTAAAAAGGTTATTTACGCCGTCTTTTCTTCGAGCTTTAGCAATCGGATGATTTGGTTTTTCCGAATTTTAAATGAATCCTTTTCCAATTTCTTTCGCGGGCAGCTGCTGGAGGGAGTGATTCTGTCGCTTTTGACAATGATTGCCATGTCGATTTTCCGCTTTGAATATCCGGTGCTGATTGGCGCGATCGTTGGCCTGACCAATATTATTCCGATGGTTGGCGCTTTTGTGGGCGGCATTGTCGGTTTTGTTATTCTGCTTATGGTCAATCCTGTTCAAGCTCTGTGGTTTGCTCTGTTTATCATAATTTTACAGCAAATTGAAAGCAATGTCATTTATCCCAGAGTAGTGGGAGGGGCGATTGGCCTTTCCGGTTTTTGGATTTTTGTGGCGGTTATTATCGGCGGAGGAATCGCTGGACTGTCCGGCATTTTGCTGGGAATCCCGCTGTTTACTACCTTGCAGGTGATGATAAGGGAATTTACCGATAGGAAGCTAAAGGAAAAGGAAGCAGAGCTGCCGCCGGAAATCAGGGCGGCAACTGCGGCAATCGCGCCGGCAGCGGCGTCTGCGCCAAAGGCAGCCGCACAGAAAACACCGACCGCATCCGTCTCAAAGGCAATCACCGCGCCTATTTCAAAAGCGCCGGCGACCTCTGCCCCGAAGGCAGCGGCAAAATCTGCCTCAAAGGAAGCAGAACTGGGAAAGAAAATAAAGCAATAAAGGAAAAGGAAGCGGAGCTGGAAAAGAGAATTAGGAAAGAAAACAAAGAGATAAAGAAATAAAAGAAAAAATTACAGCGGCAGGAAGATCTCAAATTCCCGAAGGACAGAATCGGGAAAGGCTTTTCCTGCCGCTGTGCTTTAGACTTATTTAGAGCTTATTCGATGGCGTTTAATTCCTTAAGAACCGCCGCTTTGATGGATTCTACATTTTGTACGGCAGAAGTTTCGTCGGCTGCCTTGGCATAGATATAAAGCTTTATTTTAGGCTCGGTGCCGGAAGGGCGCAGAGAATACCAGCAGTTGCCGGATAACCGGAATTCCAAGACATTGGAAGCGGGAATATCCTCATAGCCATGCAAATAGTCAATTACCTTTTCTACTGTAAAATCAGCCAGTGAGATCGGATAGCTTTTGCGGTAGACTTCCATCATTCGGGCAATGCGCTCCTGACCTTCTTTGCCCTCTAAAACAAGAGAGGTTTGGTTTTCTCGGTAATATCCGTATTTTTCAAAAAGTCCCTGCAAAACGTCAAGCAGGCTAAGTCCTTGAGCCTTGTAATAAGCAGCCGCCTCGCACAGCAGCATAGCCGAGCTTACGCCATCCTTATCGCGAACGGCGGTTCCGGTGGTATAGCCGATACTTTCTTCATAGCCGAAAATATACTGGAAGCCGCGTGTCGCCAGATCCGGAATTCTGCCGCAGATATTTTTGAAGCCGGTCAAAGCGTTAAAGGTGGCTACGCCGTAGGTTTTGGCGATATCCGCACCCATGTCGCCGGTCACGATGGATTTGACAATTGCTGGATTTTTCGGGAGCAGTCCTTTTTCACGCATCGCCTCCAGCAGATAGCTGATTAGGATAGCGCCCGTCTGATTGCCATTAAAGGGAACATAGCGACCATCTTTGTTTAGAACCTCGATCGCCAAGCGGTCGCAGTCCGGATCTGTAGCAATCAGCAGAGAAGCGCCGACCTTGTGTCCCAGTCTTTCGGCATATTCAAAGGCTCTGGAGTCCTCTGGGTTGGGGTAGTCGATTGTTGTAAAATTGGGATCGGGATCCTTCTGCTCCGGTACAACGGTAAAATTGGAAAAGCTGCGCTCGCGCATGACACGCTGAACAGATTCGCTTCCGGCTCCGTTTAGCGGCGTATAGACGATGGAAATAGATTTATCTAGCTCAGCGTCGCGTACACTTAAGGCCTTTACCATGGAAATGTATTTATCATCCATCTCCTTTCCTAGGATTTGCAGAAGTCCTTGAGAAACTGCTTCCTCCTCGCTGATCATTTTAGCGCCGGTAAAGAGCGGAGTCTGTTCAATCTTGGCGGTCATAGCGTCGGCAATGTCTTGCAGAACCTGTGCGCCGTCTTCCCAGTAGACCTTATAGCCGTTGTAATTTTTGGGATTGTGCGACGCTGTCAAAATGATACCGGAGGCCGTATTTAACTCTCGGATAGCAAAGGAAAGCTCCGGAGTCGGGCGCAGGGACTCAAACAAATAAGCTTTGATTCCGTTGGCGGCAAAAATCAGAGCTGCCATTTTGGAAAAGCTGTCGGAAAAATGGCGGCAATCATAAGCAATCGCTACCCCGCGTTTTTTGTAGTCCTCTCCCTTTTCACAAATAAAATCGGCAATGCCTTGCGTCACCTGCGCGACATTGTATTTGTTCATGCGATTGGTGCCTGCGCCTAAGATGCCGCGCAGCCCGGCCGTGCCAAATTCCAGATTTTTATAAAAGCGGTTTTGAATTTCGGTTTCATCCGCTTCGATTTGGTGCAGCTCCGCCTTGGTTTCTTCATCCACATAGGGGCTATTTAGCCATTCTAAATATTTTGCTTTGTAATCCATAATTTCTCCTTTTCCAAAATCGTTGTACAGTTGCTTTTGCCAATGTGCAGGAGCATTGCCTTCGGCAATGATGGCCTGCCGTTTCCTTCCCTTATGGGGGCGAGCGAATCATGACAAGAGCGTTCATGGCCATTATACATGATTTTTCGGACGCTGTAAAGGAAGGAACGTTTTTTTGAGAAAAAGAGGAAGGGGTGCTTGTAGATAATGCATAAAAAGACAGGATGGAAATTGATATTTTTATATAAAACAAGCAGGGTAGATGTGGAAAAAAGATCGGCATTAAAAAAATTAACAAGAAAACAGGAAAAGAAAGCATAAAAAAGACAAATAGTTAAAATGTTAACAAAACGCTTGCAAAAACCAAGGCTGTATGTTAATATATTATCATAAAAGAACGGGGGGATGAAAGAAAAAAGAAATAAGCTTTTCCTAATATTTTAAAACAATTGTTAAAATTTGTGAAGGAAAATGATAAATGGAAATGACAGATTTTTTTTAAAATGTTAATATGGTAACAAATTAAGCATAAAGAAGGTTAAAAAAATAACCGGGAGGTTTTTATGAAGAAAAGCAATGAAACAAGGATTACAAATTTACAGGAATTGCAGCAGGCGGTGGTAAAGGTGAAGCAGGCGCAGGAAATTTTTGCTTCGTACACCCAAGAGCAGGTCGATCATATTTTCCGGGAGGTGGCGATCGCTGCGAATAATGCAAGAATTGAGCTGGCAAAGCTGGCAGTAGAGGAAACCGGCATGGGTCTGGTAGAGGACAAGGTAATTAAAAATCACTTTGCTGCGGAATATATCTATAATAAGTATAAGGATGAAAAAACCTGTGGAATTTTAGAAAAGGACGATGTCTACGGCATTGTCAAAATTGCTGAACCGATCGGTTTGGTGACGGCGGTTATTCCGACCACGAATCCGACCTCAACGGCTATTTTCAAGATTTTGCTGACGCTTAAAACCAGAAACGGAATTATCCTAGCGCCGCATCCGAGAGCGAAACGCTCTACCGTAGCAGCGGCTAAAATTGCTTTGGAGGCGGCAGTGAGAGCGGGAGCGCCGGAGGGCATTGTCGGCTGGATTGACGAACCGACCGTAGAGCTTTCCAATGCGGCGATGCAGTCGGCGGATTTAATTCTAGCAACTGGCGGTCCTGGTATGGTAAAGGCGGCGTATTCTTCCGGTCGGCCGGCAATCGGCGTAGGCGCAGGAAATACTCCAGCCATTATTGACGAAACAGCGCACATTAAGATGGCGGTCAATTCGATTTTACTTTCCAAATCTTTTGACAATGGTGTAATTTGTGCTTCTGAGCAGGCGGCGATTGTTTTAAAAGATGTGTATGAGGAAGTAAAAGAGGAGTTCGCAGTCCGTGGCGGTTATATTATGAATAAAGAAGAAACTGAAAAAGTCCGAAAGATTATTTTGAAAGACGGAGCACTAAATGCTGGTATTGTTGGGCAAACTGCATTAAAAATTGCCGATATGGCAGGATTTAAGGCACCAGCAGATACCAAGGTATTGATTGGTGAAGTGCAGAGTGTGGAATTAGAAGAACCATTTAGTCATGAAAAATTATCACCAATATTGGCTCTCTACCAAGCTAAGGATTTTGAAGATGCGTTGACTAAGGCGGCAAGACTGGTTGAGCTTGGCGGTTTGGGACATACTTCGGTACTTTATACAGATCAATTGAATTCGCAGGATAGGATTCGTCGTTTTGGAGAAAAAATGAAAACTGGCAGAACGATGATTAATATGCCGGCATCTCAAGGCGCTATTGGCGATATCTTTAACTTTAAGCTGGCTCCTTCTTTAACTTTGGGCTGTGGTTCATGGGGCGGAAATTCTATTAGTGAGAATGTAGGAGTTAAGCATTTAATGAATGTTAAGACTATTGCCGAAAGGAGAGAAAATATGCTGTGGCATCGCGTGCCGGAAAAGATTTATTTTAAATATGGTTGCTTGGGCGAGGCTTTGAACGAATTGCATGAGCAAGGTAGCAAAAAGGTGTTTGTTGTTACCGATAAAGTGCTTTATAATTTAGGCTTTGCGGATATCATTACGGATCGGCTGTCGGAGTTCAATATGGATATCAAGGTATTTTATGAAGTAGAGCCGGATCCGAGTTTAGCTACTGCCCGTAAAGGTGCAAAAGAAATGCTCAGCTTCCAGCCGGATACAATTATTGCACTTGGCGGCGGCTCGCCGATGGATGCGGCGAAAATTATGTGGGTGCTATATGAGCATCCAGAAGTTCATTTTGAGGATTTGGCAATGCGCTTTATGGACATCAGAAAGAGGGTATTCCAATTCCCGAAAATGGGTCAAAAGGCAAAAATGGTAGCCATTCCGACAACTGCCGGCACTGGATCGGAAATTACGCCGTTTGCGGTTATTACCGATGAGAAAACACAGGTGAAATATCCGCTGGCGGATTATGAACTGACCCCGAATATGGCGATTATTGATGCCGAGTTGATGATGAATCAGCCGAAAGGGCTGACGGCCGCCTCCGGTATTGACGTGCTGACGCATGCAGTGGAAGCATTCGTTTCGGTTATGGCCTCCGATTTTACCAATGCACAGGCGTTGGAGGCGATTCGCTTGACCTTTAAGTATTTGCCGGAGGCCTATAACGAAGGAGCGACCAATGCCAAGGCCAGAGAAAAAATGGCACATGCCTCCGCGCTTGCTGGAATTGCATTTGCCAATGCTTTCCTTGGCGTATGCCACTCCATGGCGCATAAGCTTGGTTCGATGCACCATGTTACCCATGGAACAGCAAACGGTATGCTGTTGTGTGAGGTAATCCGCTTTAATGCAGCGGATAATCCGAGAAAACAAGCAGCATTTCCGCAGTACAAATACCCGAACGCTAAATGGCGTTATGCTAAGATTGCTGATTTCTTGGGGCTTGGAGGTAAGACCGAGGACGAGAAGGTAGAACTTTTGATTGAAAAGATTGAAGAATTGAAGAAAATCGTAAATATTCCGGGCAGTATTCGGGAATATGGCGTTGAAGAAAAAGCATTCTATGCAAGTTTGGATAAGATGAGTGAACAAGCCTTTGATGATCAATGCACTCCGGCAAATCCGCGCTATCCGCTGATTGCCGAAATTAGGCAAATGTATATTAATGCCTATGAAGGAAGTGATTCTGGGAAAAAAGGAAAGAAAAAATAAAGGATAAACTAAAACCATGGACTTCAAAAGAAACCCTTGAAAAAAAGGGAGTCTAAAAAATGCCATTAAGGAAGCGAAGCACTTATAAAATGGCAGAAATATAACTTGTCTATATGGAAATTTACCGGTATCAACCCTTTTGGCTGATACCGGTTTTTGTATGCTTTAGTACCAATATTTTGGCAGATT
>JBGZBY010000109.1:0-38564 GCA_041844915.1 Eubacteriales bacterium | reverse complement strand
TAAAGATTGTTCTTTCTTAAACTAAAAATGTCCGCCCAGAAAACTATTTTCACCTTTCAAATATTAGATACAGCTCCCCATTTCTAGTTATTTTTACTAAAATTCACTACTGTTTCCACACTCTTTTCTGTTTTTTTTCTATGGTTTATATTAAAAAATTTCAAAAACTATTTACAAACTCATTTTTATTTAGTACAATGGAACCAATCCATTATTATCGTTTTGATTTTACTAAAAGTCTTTGAAACATAGAAGTATTTCATTTATATGACAAACGCGGAGAAAACATTAAGTAATGCAGCAAATATTATTTTATTCTTTATTTAATAATGTTAAATAATATAAGTAGTTTTTCCTACCTTTCATAGGCGTTAAAGCAAAATAAAAATGATACGGTGGAAACCTAAAAAACATTGGTTTCCATAGCTGTAAAGAGTCTTAGAAATCAAAATGACTTGCACTTTCAAGCAAAGGAGGTCTTTATTATGAAACACACAACCAAAAAAATCATCGGTAAATTTGCATGTATCAGTGCTGTTGCTTTATTAAGCAGTAATTTACACCTCACGCCGGTTTATGCCGAGGACGGTAAAATTACTCTTATTGCGCCGGACAATCCTATTTCAGAAAATGTCGAAAAAGGATTGCCGGAAAATGAAAATGCGATAAAGTCCGATGATCCAAATACTGAAACAAAACCAGAAACAACCACCGATCAGGCAGAGCAAAAAACAGAACCAAAAGAAGATCAAACAGAAGAACCTTCTGTAAAAATCGAAGAAAATAAGGAAGCTGTGGATAAAGAACTCTTATCTGATGCAAAAGAAAGCACTGAAAAAGCTCAAAAAAATAATGCTGATGAAATTAACAAAGCAATTCGTCAATTAAGTTATGACCGCGATGAAATCTTATCTGCCAAGGGTGAAACAATTGAAAGCAAAAGCTTTCTTCCAAAAGAAGGAATTCATGGCAATGGGAAGTTTATCGTAATCGAGCGTCAGAAAAAGTCTTTGACCAGCTCACCTGTTGATATTTCTGTTATCGGCTCTGTTATTGATAGAACTTATCCCGGTGCTTTACAGCTAGCTAATCGCTCTTTAGTAGACAATAAACCAGATTTACTACTTGTCGACAGAAGTCCTATTAACATCAGCATTAGCTTACCGGGACTAGAAAACGAAAATACCGTGAGAGTCGAAAATCCGACTTACGGAAATGTCAATTCTGCTATTGATTCTTTAATTAACAAATGGAGCAAAAAATACGGTAGCACTCATACTCTTCCAGCTCAAACGCAATATAATGAATCAATGGTTTACAGTAAGTCGCAAATCTCAACTGCTCTAAATGTCAATGCTGATCTTTTGGAAAAATCTTTGGGTATTGATTTTAAAGCGATTGTTGACGGCGAAAAGAATGTGATGATTGCTTCCTTTAAGCAAATTTTTTACACTGTTACTGCTGAATTGCCAAATAAGCCGTCTGCTCTATTTGCTAATAATGTAACACTTGCAGATCTGACGGATGCTGGAATGAACGACTCTAATCCACCATTGATTGTTTCTAATGTAGCCTATGGCAGAACCATTTATGTTAAATTGGAAACTTCTTTCAAGAGTAAAGATGTAGAAGCGGCATTTAAAGCTTTAATCAACAAAGTAGATATCAAAGCAAATGTAAAATATCAAGATATTTTGAAAAACAGTTCTTTCTCTGCTGTTGTTTTGGGCGGTGATTCCAAAAAACACAGTGAAATTATTACAAAAGATTTTGATAAGATTCGGGAAATCATCAAAGAAAATTCCGAGTTTAGCTTAACGAATCCTGGATATCCGATTTCCTATACCGGAACTTTCTTAAAAGATAATTCTATTGCTGTTGTTAATAATCTAGCAGAATATGTTGAAACAACTTCGACGGAATACTCAAAAGGTCGGATTAACCTTTACCATGATGGTGGGTATGTTGCTCAATTTGAAATCCTTTGGGATGAAGTATCCTTCGACAATGAAGGTAATGAGATTTTAACTCCTAAAAAATGGGATAAAAATTGGCATGATTTGACTTATAAGTTTAACACCACAATTCCGTTGCCAGCTAATGCAAGAAATATTCGTATTCTAGCGCGAGAATGTACTGGACTTGCTTGGGAATGGTGGAGAATCATTTTAAACGAAAAAGATGTGCCTTTAACCAGTACAATTAATGTGTCTATTGGTGGTACTACATTAAATCCAAGTGCAAGCATTGAGCATAAAACAGACCAAAATTCAAAATAGCTCTATTTGATTCCATCAATGCTCCTAGCAATTTTAGTAATAAAAATCCCCTTTTTACTGAACAGCAGTAAAGAGGGGATTTTTACATACTAAAAACATCTCCATTTCTTACCTAACTTGAATGCAAAAAATCCTCCAAAGCTACCAAACCATGATCAAAGTTCCCGCGCCGATCAAAAGACAGCCTATCAGGGATTTTGCAGTAAATTCCTCATGTAAAAATATAAATGCCAAAACCAATGTAATAATCACACTTAATTTATCAATTGCTACTACTTTTGATGCTTTTCCTGACTGCAAAGCCTTATAATAGCAAAGCCATGACGCCCCCGTCGCCAGTCCCGACAAAATCAAAAAAATCCAGCTTTTTCTGCTGATTTGTGCTATTTCACTTTGCACATTTGTCAGAAATACCATTCCCCATGCCATGACCACCACAACCACTGTTCTGATGGCTGTTGCAAGATTTGAGTTTACTCCATCTATCCCAACCTTTGCCAGTATAGAGGTAAGCGCCGCAAATATCGCAGACAGTAAGGCAAATACGAGCCACATACCATATCACCTGCGCAACCTGTCAATTAATAGCTGTATTGTTTTTGCTGTTCTTTTATTATACCACGGATTGTTCGTTTCGGAAATAATTTCCTCTGCAATTAGAAAATCCGAGATAAACATCGCCCGCCTCCGGCGCATTTATCTCGGATTGCTCCTTGCTGCTCCTTCCCTATCCCAATAATTTCATGGCATAATACAATCCCCAGTCCTGATCATTTGCCCATGGATCATAGAATGCAGCGCTTTTACCGTTCACCTTCATAGGATATACCATTGCGCAGGAAGCGCTTCCGTCCTCATGAATTAAGCTCAGCACCGCCCGCAGAGTCTTTTCCGCCTTTTCGGCAAATTTTTCAGCCCCTCTAATGCCTCGTGCCCGACTGTACGCATATCCAGATAAAGCGCTCCAATAGTGAGGATAAGTATCTCCTAAGCATCTGCGTTTGCCAAACCAATATCCATCCCAATGCCTAATGGCCACCTCATTCATATGATAATCCGGCTGAAAGCCCTGAAATAAATCTAAAACCGCTAGCTGCTCAACAGCGGCGGCTCTGTATTCTTCTTTTCCCGTCAGGTGATACAGTTCGCACATATAAATTGCCGCCGGTGCCACAATGCTTTGTTCGTAGTCCACCTCATGCGGCGGATAATTTTTTCCACAGGATAAAATATATGCTCCATGCGCCTCATAATAGGACAAAAGCTCTTCTGCTTCGCTTTTTCTTCCCAGCCTTTGAAAGACTTCTATGGATTCCTGCATCGGCATTCCAATCGCATAAAAATGCGTGCCGCCCGCATGATAAAAAAACTCCACGCTTTTATAATATCGGTCTAAGAAGCGCTCGTCCCCTGTCAAATGAAAGAGCTCAAGAAAGAAGCGGCTCATCCATGGGTAATTGTAAAGCCGGATATAATCTCGGCACCTTCCGGCATCATTAAAAACCTCTCCCGTGCTTTCGTCAAACAGCTGCTCTAATACATACTCGGTATAGCGCTCTAAGCTTTTTTGCAACCCTTCGTCCGAACGCTTCCGGAGATAGAGAGCCATAAGAATCCCCATGCCAATTCTCTCGCGGCCTCCATTGTGATCGTTTAAATGTCCGTAATACTGCTGCTTTTCTTCATTGTCAAAAATAAGATACGCCCCATGCAAAAAGCTTTTTTCCTCTTGGCACTGCTGATGCTGTTCAATAAAGCGGCAGCGCTTTTCTGCCAGCGCTTCCAGTCTTGACTTTACTAGGAAAGAGGCTTTTGTCGTTTTTCCGCAGATCTTTACCCGGTAGACATATTCTCCCGTATGCTCCGGCTGCTCCCATACCTTTATTTTCCCGTTTTCTTCAATAAAGGGAATCGGTTTTCCTTCTCTTAAAACCTCGATTTGTCCGCTTTTGGCTAAAGGGAGGGCTACGTCAAATTCAATTGCTTCATTTTCAAACAGCACATGCCGCTTTGCCTCTATATCAATAAAGTCCGGCACGGAACGCAACTTTTCGCGAAATTCCGCTTTATCTTTAAACCAGAACAGTTCCCATTTTAAGCAATAGCTTTCGCCCGGTCTTAGATGAAAATTTTCGGGATGCAGGATAAAATCCCCTCTATGATTGCTCAATTCTTCCTGTCTGCCGTTAACCGACGCCATTCGCTCCACGCTATAGCCTTTAAGGCCTCCGTCGCGCAGTACCAGTCCAAGATGCGGAGGAATTCCGCCCATGCGAAGCGCCATAATATAGCTACTGCTTTCTCCACACCAAATATGCGTATTGCAGCACTGCGTCAGGCAGAACGAGGCGTCTCTGTAATAATCCGGCAGCGGAGTACATATGCCGATTTGCGTACCCAAGACATAGATATCAAATTCTGTTTCATTATAAAATGTATAGGTTTCCACCAGCGTGTTTTGATCCGTCAGTTCACGCGCCACCTTCACACTTAAATCCAAATCACAGAGAATCGTACCCCATTGATATTTCCCTCTTACCCAATTCATTTGATGGGGATCCTCGCCATGGCGCAGCTCTGTAATTTGTTTCTCTTCATTCAGCTTCAGCTGAAAGCAATTCGACGTCCCTCTGATCGCGTCATATACAATATTCTTCATGTGCTGTTCTTCCTCCTTTTATAACTTCTGCATCATATCAGCCCTTAACCGCGCCGGCTACTACCCCTTCAATAATCTGCTTTTGCAAAATCAGATAGAAGATCACCAGCGGAAGCGTTGCCATTACCAGCATCGGGAAAAAAGCTGTCCAATTTGTTGAAAAAGGTCCGACATTTTGATATACCCGCTGTAATAGCACCTGTTTTTGAGGATCCTGAATCAATAACAGGGGAGTCATAAAGTCGTTCCAGATTGCTAGCGTATTTAAAATTGCCACTGTAGAAACAATCGGCTTTAAAAGCGGAAAAATCACTCTCCAATAGCCTTGGAAAGTTCCGCAGCCATCAATTCGCGCCGCTTCCTCCAGTTCCATCGGCACCGTGCTGATAAAGCCTCTCATCAGAAAGATAGACAATGGCAAATTGATGCAAAATACATCGACCAGAATAACCGCCGCATGTGTATTCATCAGGCCAACCGCCGACAGCATTTTATATAGCGGAATAATGGAAATTTGAAACGGAATAATCAAGCCTATCATAAAAATTGAATTCATGATTTTAAATATCTTTTTCCTACTTCTAGCAATTACATAGGCTGACATGGAGGAAAAAATCACCAAAAGTACAACCGAAACAATGGCAATGATGAGATTGTTTTTCAAAGCCTGACCATACTTCATCGCTTCAATCGCTTTAACATAATTATCAAAAATAAAGGCTTCCGGCCAGCCCAATGGACTTAAAGCAGCTTCCTCCGGGCTTTTAAAGGTCGTTACAAGCAAATAATAAACCGGCGTTATCATAATGAGAAAAACCATACACAAGAAGCTTGCATATCCAATTTTATCCAGTATTTTCTTCGTCATCTTGCTCGAATTGCCTCCTCCCATTTGCCAAATACTCTTGTCAGAACCTGTGAAAAAACAAATACCACAATAAAAAATACCACGGCAAATGCACAAGCATATGCTGTCCGTCCAGAATTGAAGCCTTCTCGGATCAATGTCGTCATAATCGTTTCCGTGGCATATCCCGGGCCGCCCTTGGTCATAACAAACACCGCGTCGAACATCTTCATACCGCCAATCAAGCTGTTTAATACATTAAATGAAACCGCCGGATATAAAAGCGGCAGAGTAATGCGGAAAAATTTTTGGAGTCCCGTCGCGCCGTCAACCTCCGCCGCTTCATATAGCGAAGCGTCAATGCTCTTTAGATTTGCCACATAAATTACCATTGACCAGCCTGTCCACTGCCACACCTGCGTTATCAATACGGAGTATAGGGCTATTTTTTCATCCCCCAGCCAATTCACCGGCCCAATTCCAAATACTCCCAAAATGCTGTTTAACAAGCCGCCGTCTGCCGATGTCATAATATACTGAAACAAATATCCGACTACCATAATACTTAAAACTGCTGGAAGAAAGGTTGCAGACTTTACAAAGTTTGCCGTCCTTCCCTTCCTATTTAACAAAGCCGCTAGAATAATTGAAAGAGCATTTTGAATAATTGTGATTAAAATCGCATATTGGACAGAATGCTGCAAGGCAGCCAGCGTTTTTGCGTCGGAAAATATCTTCTGATAATTCTTAAGACCGATAAAGCGAAACTCCGAGATATATACAGACCAATTGGTAAGACTGTATAAAAAGCTGATAATTGTCGGAACAATATACAGTATGACAAATCCTAGAAAAGCCGGCAGAATCATCAAAAAGAAAACCCTTTCTCTTTTTTTCCAATCCATAGTAATCTCCATTCCTTTTTTAGTTTAAAAAGGGTGCCCTTCGGCACCCTCTGTAATGCTACTGCATTGCTTCCAGTAAATCATTATTGGTAGAATCGGCGTCCGCAAGTGCTTCCTGTACCGTCTTGCTTCCTGAAAGAACCTCCTGCAAGGATTTTCCGTAAGCTTCCGTAACAGCATTTCCATTTGTCCAAACGGCCGTCCATGGAGCATATACATTGCCGGCTTTAAATGCCTCCTCACAATCCGCATAAATATCTCCAAGATCAATTTGAACACCTTCTACAAAAGAGCTGCCTGCATTGTCTGCGGCTAATGCCTGCTGTGCTTCTTCGGTTGCCGTTACCTCAAGAACCTGTAACGCAGCCTCAATGTTTTTCGATTTGGCGTTGATCGCCCATGCCGAGCCCGGACCGCCGACAAGCCAGCCTGCTTTTTCCGGATCGGTGCCCGGAATCGGGAACATACCAAACTCAATATTCGGGTTTTTAGCCAAAATTGTTTCTACCGCCCATGGGCCACATTCCCACATAGCCGCTTTTTCCGTAGCAAACTCATCCAGTGCCTGATCATAGCTAAGTCCAAGCATTTCCGGCTTCAAGCAGCCCGCTTCTACAATCTTATACCATTCCGTAACCGCCGGAAGCCATGCTTCTGCCAGCTTTACCTTGCCTTCGTTGAACTGTTCGTCAAAGGCCAGATTTTTCTCATCCGAATAATACAGATTATTCACCAGCGCAATACTCTGCTTCATCATCGGCTCGTAAGACTGCGCTCCCATAGTCTGCGCTTTGATGCCTGCCGCTTCCAAATCCTTATGAATCTGAATGAATTCATCCCATGTCTTTGGGATGGCAATATTTTTTTCTCTAAAGATTTTTTTGTTATAAAAGATTCCTTCAAACCAAGATTGTAGCGGCGCGGCATAGATGCCATTCCCTACCGTATACGCCAGAAGTCCTGAATCTGCATATTTTTCAATAAATTTTTGATCCTTCAGATTCAGCAAATATCCTGCGCTGGCAAGCAGCTTTGTCTGACCGCCCACTTCAATGATGTCCGGCCCTTCTCCTGCCTGAAGCTGCGAATTTAAGATATTGTCAAAATTGTCTGTCGATACAAACTGAAATTCAATTTCAATATTTGGCAGCTTTTCATCCAAATATTTCAAATAGGTTGCTCTGCTGGTTTCAGAGTTGTATCCCATCATGCGAAGCTTGACAACCTCATTTCCATTGCTTGTAGTTGCGGTTGCGGTTTCGGTTTTGGTTTCGGTCGTGCTTGCCGCCGTGCTTTTTTCCGTTTGAGAAGTTCCGCAGCCTGCAAGGCTTGTCACAGCCAGCGCCATGCATAACGAAATCGCCAATAGTCTTTTTTTCATATCCCCTATCTCCTTTCAAATTATCTGCTGCTTTAATTATAAAAAAATTTTCCTAAAAAAGAAATCAAGCATATTACGCTTTTCTATTAAAAAATTACTACGTTTTCCCCGCTAAAAAGCATAATAATTTTATTCCTTCTATCACTATATTACTTTTTCTATCACTATATTAGCTTAAACGTTCTGCCTCTCATCCCTGTATTCGTTTGGCGTCATATTTTCATGCTTTTTAAACAGCTTAGAAAAATAGCTCGGATTGTCATAGCCCACCGCAAAAGCAATCTCATAGCTTTTCATACGGGTTTCCTCCAACAATTTTTTCGCCTGCTGCAATCTCAGCATAGTAAGATAATTCCATACGCTGATTCCGGTTTCTCTCTTAAAGAGATAGCAGAAATAGTTTTTACTTACGGCGATTTCATTGCAGATTTCTTCCATGGAAATGTTTTTCGCATAATTTTCCTCTATGTAGTGAATGCTCTCCTTGATCGGTCTGCTGTAATTTTTGTCCTTGACCGCCTGCTCCTTTTCTTTGGACAGATCAATTTCCTTCAGTTCGTCAAACTCCTTTTTATCACAGTTATAGCCGTAGCCGAAAACATTTCCCTCCCCGGCATAAAAGCTGTATTTATTTAAATACTGAACCTCCTCATACAAACCCGGAAGCGATTCCAGTCCTTCTCCCTGCGTGCTGAAGCAAATCACCAGCTGAATCCCAATCTTTTCCATGAGCTTTGAAATCATACTCTCCGCCAGCTCCACGCAGCTCACCTTTTCAGTATTGGACAAAACAATCAGCCAGCAGCCCTCTTCATAATCAAATACAAAATATTCCTGAAGCTGACGGGAAAGCGTCTGTTCCAGCAAATTAGTGATATAGCCCTCATGCCCTAATTCCATATTTGCCGAGGCGTCATATTCGTCAATCGTTGCGCTGTCAATTCTCGCAATCAATACGCGGCAACTTTGGATTTTGTCGCCGATTACGGACTTTAGGACTCGGTTTTTTCCGCTTCCGCTTTTCATATATTGATACAGCTTCAATCCGTCCAGCTGCTTTTCGCTTTTAGTAATCACACGTTCCTTTTCTTTTTTTCCAAGAATCTCCGCAACGATTTTCCGAAGCGCGTTTTCCAGCTCTTTTTCATCTACCGGTTTTAAAATATAATCGCTGCACCCCAGCTTCATTCCCTTTTGTACATAGGAAAACTCGGCATAAGCGCTCATTAAAATGGTTTTAATTTCCGGTGAAATGTCATGCACCAACTTTAAAAAATCCAGTCCGTCCATTCCGGGCATACGAATATCACTGATAATAATATTCGGCTGCTCCCTGACCACTTTTTCCACCGCCTCCTCCCCCGTCTGCGCATAGCCTACAACCGTAAGCCCCAGTTCTTCCCAATGAATCACATTCTGTAGCATACGTATGGTAAATATTTCATCATCTACAAGCAAAACCTTCATGATTTTTTCTCCCTCGGCAAAAGGGATTGCCTGTCAGCGGCATTCCCTTCGCCTTTTTATTTTCGTATGAAAGCCCTGCCAAAGTATTTCCCAAACAGGCTTTCCCATCTTATTTCAAGCCTCTATTCCCCTTTGGGAATATTAATGATTACCGTTGTTCCGCTGTTTTTTCTGGAATGAACACACATGCTGTATTTTTCGCCAAACATTCTCTGCAATCGCTCATTTACATTTAAAAGACCAATGCTACTTTTTTCCTTATATGCCGTTCCGGCAGCCAGTTTCTGCTGCAAAGTCTCCAGCTCCTCCCTGTCCATCCCCGCTCCATTATCGCTAATAATAATATTTACCAGCGGCGCTTCGATTTCCGTGGAAATATTAATGATCAGCTTCTCCCCGCCCTTTAATCCATGCTCAATTGCATTTTCAACCAGCGGCTGCAAGGTCAGCTTCGGGATAAACACATGCTGTGACCTTTCATCATATTCTACCGCGAAAAGAATTTTGTTGTCAAAGCGAATGTTTTGCAGCTCAATATAGTGCTTCAGATATTCCAATTCCGTTTTTAATTCTACATTTTCATACGGCTTATAAACAGAATATGCCAAAATATGCCCCAAAAGCGTCGCCATCCGTGAAATTTTGTCATTTTCTCCGGCAACCGCCATTCCCTTCATTGTTTGCAGCACATTGTTCAGGAAATGAGGATTAATCTGATGCTGCAAGACTCTTAGCCTTTCGCTGGAAAGCTTTTTTTCTTCCTCCAGCACCCGATCCGAAAGTTCGGTAATATTGGCAATCATTCCCTCAATGGTATCTGATAAAAAAGCAATCTCTTTACTGGGCTTTTCACTAAACGGAATCGATCGAGCGCCCCTAGACACCTGATTGCATTCCTCTATCAGCTGATTCATCGGCAGCAGCATACTCTGGGATACTTTCCTTGATAAAACAGCCGTCACCGCTGTCATAAAAAGCGTTGCCGCACTAAAAATGGCAATCAGGCTTTTCGTCATATGATTAATTTCATCCATATTTTTAACGGCAATCACCGTCCACTCAAAATACTGTGATTTTTCACCTACAATCATATTGCTCGTAAAAAGATTTTCGTGCAGCTCACTGGCAAAGCCATCCTCCTTTGCCGCGTTGGCAATCAGCTCTGCCCGTTCCCGCTCTGTCAGCAAATTTTCATTTTCATAATATAAGTAATCATTCTTATCCAAAAGGGCAAAAGACAGAGTATTATCTTCCGCCTGATTTGTAATGATGGCATCCGGTGACAAATCGCATACCAAGTAGGCGTCCGGCCAAAAGAAATACCTGCTTTTACACTGAATTGCCCTGACAATGGATACACACTGCTGCTTTTCCTTATTCAGCAAATAGCTGCTGTCATGAATGCCTGAAACATAGCAGGAATTCATCGTAATACCATCCACCAAAGAGCGATACCACTCCTCCTCTCTCATGTTATAACCTATTTGGGGAGATTCCTTATAAAAATAGATAAAATTCCCTTCCTTGTCAATAATATAAGCAGCGTTAATTTCACTGCGTTCCGAAATCATATTAAATATTTCATCAAGCTTTCTTCGGTATATTAGCTCAAAGGTGTAGTCCTTCTCCTGCCTGTTATGATACGAAACAAATTCCATCACCTTATCATTTTGCGCTATCATCTGCTGACTTTTTTCAACCTCAATTGTCTGGCTATCTAAAATATTCAGATTGGCCCGCACCAGCTGCTCGCAAAGCTCCCATGACTTGTCCCAGTAAGCCTTATTGCTGATTGCGCAAACCAAAACCATCGTTGCAACAAATACAATGGCAAAAATCAAAATATAAGTTGTTCGTATTTTATTCTGTAGGGTATATTTTTTCATCTTCCATTCCCATCTTTTCCACGAAATATACCTGGGCTTTCCTGCTCTTTGTTATTGACAGCTGGTCTTTGATTCCGCATTTTTTGCCTGTTGCCAATACCTCGCCAGCGTCGGGCAGCCTCCACATCCGTGATGTCCTATATTTTGTCGCATCCCATAATTTTAGCATATCTCAAATTGCTTCGCTCCTCATGGAAAAGGCGCTTTTTCCTTTCCGGAGCAATAATCAAGCTGCACCGCTTTCACGCCTACCGGCTCATATAAATTTAAAATCCTTCCGCAAGGAATTGACTTTAATACAAATTGGCTTTAACACAAATTGGCTTTAATCCCGATCGCTTTTTGATCGGCGCCGAATCCGGCAAGGTCAGCACTTTTAATCGCCGCCTGCAATCAAACGACAATTTTTATTGAGATATTCTCTTGCTATTTGCATTGGAAAGTAATATTCTAACCATACTATACTTATTTTATGCCATCGAGTCAATATGCGCAGAAAAATTTACAGCTGCAACCCCTCCTTTTCTACCGTTGCTCCTCTTTGGACATAATAAGCCCCCAATTTTAAACCGCCCTCTTAAAAAAAGTTAGCCCGCATTCTAACAGGAAAAAGCGGAGGGCTTCCGGTATGAGCCTGTTTTGTTAACCGCTTACGGCGGATTACGCTATCAAAAAGAGATGTATGCCCTCCCCATTCGATTGCCGGAAGCAGATACATCCCATATCTTCTTTTGCAAATCTTTATGCTTTGGTCTTAGCAGTCCTTCCTAGAATATATGATAACCGTTAAAAAGCCGGATAATACGTATGTCGAAGCAGACAAAATTAAGCTGCCTGCTCCAAATATAATTAATTGCAGGTCTGACGGCTTTTTAAGAAAAATATTTGTTACTGTTATCAAGCCAGCCATAATCAATACTGCCATTAGTAGGCTGATAACACTTGTCGCCTCGGTTCTATCGCTGGAATCTAAATATGAAATCGGGAAAAAAATCGCATTCATAATCAAGCTAGTTCCTATTGAAGTGGAAAACAGCAAAAATACATCTACATACCTATAAAACGCAAAGCCATGAAAGGAAAAGGAAATTAAAAACACCCCAAAAGCCAGCAAGCTGCCAGTAGCGATTATCATTAGCTGTGTTATAAACACACTTTTTACGATATCCCGCTTTTTAACCGGTAAGGTTAAAATATATTGATTCCATTTCCCATTATTATTTTTGCGCAAGCCGGTGGAGCTGATAAAAGGAAAGGCAATCACCGTCAAACATAAAAAAGCTAATAAGAGCATTTCATTTCTAGCGCCAAAAATCAGTACTACAGCTCCCGCTATAAATATAAACACCAGCAATATTTTTAAATTTGATACTATTTTATAATAATGATTTCTAATTAATCCTTTCATTGCGATGTCCTTTCACCAACAGCAGCATAATCTCATCCAGCGAAGCACTATCTATTATCTGATTTTTATATTTTTTCTCCATGCTTTTTCTATTCGCTATCAATACATCTACCTGATAATCTTTTTTCATGTATGATATGATATCCTCCGAAGAAACATTTAAAAAATCATCTTCTGAGCAACGCATTATGCCATATTCATAGATCAATTCGTCTTTTGTTTTGTTTAAAATAATTTCACCTCTATGTATAAAAACAATATAGTCCGCAATTTTTTCTAAGTCGCTGGTAATATGAGAGGACAGCAGGATCGAATGATTTTCTGATTTTACAAATTCAAGAAGCACATCTAAGATTTCCTCTCTCATTACCGGATCCAGCCCACTTGTCGCTTCGTCAAGAATCAGCAGCTTTGAACCATGCGAAAGCGCCACGGCTATAGCCAGCTGCATACTCATCCCCCTTGAATAGGTTTTTATTTTTTGATTCTTCGGCAGATTGAATCGCTTAAGGTATTCTTCATAATGAGCCATATCCCATTTTTTATAAATTTTTCCCAAAACATCGGCAAGCTGCTCCGCCGTTAAATACTCCGGAAAATTATTACTGTCATACACCACTCCGACACTTTCTCTTATATCGGTATCTTCATCTGACATTTCTTTGCCAAACAGCTCAATCTCTCCGCTATCTTTTTTTATGACATTTAAAATACAGTTCATTGTTGTAGACTTTCCGGCTCCATTTTCTCCAATAAAGCCAAGTATGCTTCCCTCCGACAATGAAAAGGAGATGTCCTTGATAGAAAAATTCGACTTTTCATATCTTTTATTAACCCTTCTCAGCGTTAAAATATTATTCATTTCTATTCTTCCTCCAAATACAAAATTTTTAGTATCTCCATTATTGTTTCTAAAGGCATTGCATTTTCTTTTGCAATTTCAATAGCAAGCTGCAAATGCTCCTCTATTTTTTTCTGCTGCTGCTCCTTATAAAACTCTTTATTTCTTGCTAAGATATAGGTTCCTCTGCCTATTTCGGTTTCGATAAAGCCGTCCCTTTGCAGCTCCTCATATGCCCTTTGAACAGTAATAACGCTTACATGAATTGATTTTGCTAATGCTCTCATAGATGGAAGGCTATCTCCGGCAGCCAGCTCTCCGCTCATAATCATGTTCTTTACTTGGGAAATAATCTGTTCATAGATTGGTTTATCTCGATTATTACTAATAACAATATTCACAGAGCCTCTCCTTTTTATTGTACTTATTGTCTATGTACAATATTATCATTTTTAGCTGCTTATGTCAAGGAGGAATTGACGGCGAGTATGAAAGGTCAGGTCAAAAATAAATCTTTCTAGTTACAGTTCAATATTTTCGCTATCTCCTTTGCGTGGTGAACCGACATTCTCGTCTGCCTGTTTTCCAAAATACGATTGCCTGTTGAAGCATTCCCATCCTCCTCACTAATTACATTTGTATGAGTTTACTAATCTTCTTTTTTGATTTTAGTGCATCATTTTCATGATTTCTCCTTAATTTTTGCTACATATAGTATTAACATTTTATCAGGAATACGATATATATTTAACGAGTAGAGGAACTACACTAAATCCGGCTTTTCACAAAATACAAGCTAAATACAATCAGTTTTTTCTATGGATAAAAAAATTGAAAATTCTCAAAAAAATAGAGATTGCAGAAATGATAAAAGTGAATTTAACAGCTTTAGGAGCTTAAAATTATTTCACTTAGCCATGTTGAAAAGCTATTTCGAGGGAAAAATTTCTTTTTTCCTGCATCGACTGAAAAAATAAAAGCAGACAAAATTAATGTAATCACAGCCGAACTTAATTTTTGAAAACAAAAGGGGAGTATCGGCTTTATTTTGCCTTTACTCCCTAATTTGCAAGATATTCCATTTTATTTTTTGTATCGGTTTATAGATTTTTTCATCTCAGCTGCCAGTATTCCTTGTTGCACTCCATCAGATCTGCCAAAACAGCCTCCGCCTTGGCAAGCGTATTGACAGTACGGTTCAGGGTCAGCGCCTGTAATGCCTTGCTGTAGCTCTGCTCAAAATAAGCCTCTGTCGTCAATCTCTCATAGGCATATTGATTCTCCATCAAGCCCTTATAGAAAACTGGAAGCTCCGGATAAGAATCTGGAATCACGCCTTCCCTTCCCAATCTGCCGGACACCTCCACTATCGCCTCCGGATTGAAATTGGGAATAATTCCATTATTTTTCGCCATCAGGATAAATTCCTTTTTCAAATCATAGGCAACCGACTCTGCTACCTCCATCATCATTGCTCCAAAAACCGGACTAGTCAGGATCTCAATTCCCTCTAGACTGCTTCTGCCCACTGCCGTCGCACAGGTATCCCAAACCTCTTTTTCCCTTGTCTGCTCCGCTTCATCCGCTCTAGTATAGTGAATGTCTGATTCGGCAACGATTTCCTCCTGAAGAAAATAGTATTCCAAATAGGTGTTGGGAATAAACTGATCTGAAACCTTCATCACTTGGCTTACCCTTTGGTAGGTATCCAGCCATGATTTTGTCCGCTGCTCGGCGTTATACGGCAAAAAGCCATGCTCTGTAATACTGCGGCGCAGCTGCTCAAAATAATTTTTACCGTTAGCATCATATAAATCGCTAAACCAGCCGAAGTGATTCAAGCCGAAATATTTGGCTCTCAAGCTTTCTGCGTTTACACCTAAGATTTTCGCAAAAGACACCATCATCGAATAAGGCTGGTCGCACATATTGATAATTCGCCGATCCTGCGGAAATTTATAATCCATGGCAACTGCCACAATCGCCGCCGGATTGGTATAGTTCAAAATCCAAGTGTCTTTGGAATAGCTGCGCACGATCTCAACCATTTCAACCATATCACGAATTGATCGCATTCCGTAGGCAAAACCGCCCGGACCGCAGGTTTCTTGCCCGATTAGTCCATGCCGGAGTGGCACCTTTTCATCTAAGGAGCGCATCTGATTTTTGCCGACTCGCATTTGACAGAAAACAAATTCCGTATCACAGTAAGCTTTATGAATATCATCCGTAATGATAATTTCCGTTTCTGGCGACAAATTTTTCAACAACAAAACAACATAATCTTCTATTTTTTGAAACCTAGATAAATCCTTGTCAAAAAAAATTACCTTCTTTAGCGGAAAACGCTCTTTTCTTTGCATCAGGGTTCCAATTAGCGCCGGCGTTCTGGCACTGCCTGCTCCAGCGATGGTTATTACATTGGCTTTTCGCATAGGGTATTTCCTTTCTTACTTTTCAATGATCGTCTGCTCCCTGTGGAGGCTTCTCCTAGCTTATAGCATCCCGATCTGCTCTTTTTGGCCTTGGGCTATTTTGCTCTGATTTTCCTTATTTAAAGCATCGTGCCGCTTTAAGATGATTTTTGATAAGCCAGCCTTCCCCGGCAATAAGTAGCCTTTAAATCATAGCTTTGATCAACTATCAACAAATCGGCATCCTTTCCCGCTTCCAGCGAGCCTTTTCGGTCAAATACGCCAATGTATTTGGCGGGATTTTCCGCCGTCATCCGAATGACCTCGTGCATCGTCGGCGAAATGTTTTTGACCAAATTCTGCACCGATTCCAGGTAACTAAGCTCAAGCCCTCGAATCTCTGCATAATTATCTCGACGATAGCGCTCCTCTCTGCCATCGTCATGCCGAATCCGCAGATATTCTCCATCCGGTATCATCGTAATCTTTCGGATATAGTGATATTTTTCCCGATCCGATTGAGCTAGACCAGCGCAATCGGTCGTCATAATGATACGGTCTGCACCCTTTAACTTAAAAGTCAGGGCAAAGGCCTCCGGCTTTACCGTCAAGCCGGTCTGCTTGGCAAATTCACAATACAGATCGTCAAAATACCATGCCGCTCCAACCACCCCAAGCTCCCGATGATGAAAGCCCTTCATTCCTGAAAACATATGCGTAACACCGCCAATGCCATAATCCTTCAGCCGCTTTATCTGTTCAAAACTCGCACCGGTATGTCCGGCACTGACCTGAATGCCTTGGTCAAAGCACATCTGAATCAGACGATCTGCTCCGGCAAGCTCCGGTGCTAAGGTCATCAGCTTGACCACGCGCTGATCCTGATACTTACAAAACTCCTTCATCAGTTCGAGATTTGGCAACAGGCAACATTCCTCTCTTTGCATTCCCTTATGCTCAACACTGATAAAAGGCCCCTCCAAATGAATGCCCAGCAGCTCCGCTCCTTCCTCCTGCGGTTTTTGCAGAATAGTGTGCGCGCTTTCAATTCCTTCCTTGATCTTTTCCACTTCCTCCGCTCCGGAGGTAGCCAAGAAAGAGGTCACCCCAGTGTCCGGCAGATCGCGGCTCATTTTTTTGATGGAATCAACTGACTTGTCATTGATAAAGGAGCCCGTTCCCCAGCCATGAATATGAATATCCATAAAGCCGGGAAGGATATAAAAACCCCGATAATCGACAATCTCCTCTTTTTCCGGCCTTTCATTGCAAATCTGCGCAATCACACCATTTTCCAGCTTTAAATATCCGTCGAAAAACCTGCCATTCGGCAAACAAATATGATCACAGTATAAAACCATGGCTTCCTCCTTGTTTCTCTATCCGCAACCCAAAACAGCTATTCCCTAGCCTTCGGTTGCTGTCTTTATTTTTTGAAGAAAATTTCTGACATGAAATAAGAAGCTCCTATCTCATGCCGAAAATCAAAGAATATGCTATTTCGCTTTCATTTCCTCGTCTACGGCGTTTCGGATAAATTCAACCATCGGTCCAAACACTACATGGATATGATTGCCCGATGGGAAAAATACACCGGTCGAGCCAGTTTCCTTAATTTTTTCCCGATCAATTTTGGTCTTATCCTTAAAATCCATCCGCAGGCGAGTAATACAGTTCTCCACAGAGGTGATATTGTCCTTGCCGCCCATTGCTTCAATCACCAACAAAGCAATCTTATTGTATTCCTTATTGCGGATTAATTCATTATCCGCCGCCGCGTCTTCCTCTCGGCCCGGAGTTTTTACATTAAACCTGACAATATACCATTTAAAGATAAAGTATGTTGCAACCGCAGAAACGATACCGACAATCACGATATTAATCCAGCGTGAATTTTCATACATCGGCCCAAAAATGATAAAGTCAAAGATGGTTCCTCGAATATAGCCGACTGCCGTTCCCATGTAATAAAGGGCAATCGCAACCATCGTGCTGATGCCGCAATAGATAATATACAGCATTGGTGCGATAAATAGGAAGGTAAATTCCAGCGGCTCGGTTACATTACCCAGCAGTGCCGTTAGCACAACTGTAATAATAAGGCCCTTCGCCATTTTTTTATTTTCCGCATAGGCCGTTTTATACATCGCCAGTCCAATCGCTGGAAACATAAACATGGTTCGCACCATTTGATTCTGCGCACCGAATCTGGTCAGTGACGGCATCATCGCCCAATATTCGCTCTTTGGCCCAAGATTAAAGAGAATCTCGTTTTCCGCACTCAGATAGCCGATATATTCCTTACCTTCAATAATATATTTTCCACCGGCTTCGGTAAACCGCAGCATTGCATTCCAGACATGATGAAGTCCAAACGGAATCATCAGCCGATTGATAAAGGTATTTAAAATCGGCCCCAAAATATCATGCAGCAGCAAATCCGAAATACCCAGCATCGCCGTTACAAAATACTGCCATAGGAAGGGCAGGGTAAAGCCGACGACGATACACACTCCCATAGTAATCAGCGGCACAGACTTTCTGCCGGCAAAAAAGGCAAATGCCAGCGGCAGTTCCAGGTTAAAGAACCGGTCCGTCGCCCAAGCTCCTGCCAGTCCGGCAATGATGCCGCCCAAAACATTGACATTCAGCGTCTGAATCCCCAAAACCATCAGCTGGCCCTTTACCGCCATATCCTCGGACTTTGCCATATTGCCCGTCAGACCAAGCCAGGCGCTGATCGATGCAATTAAAACAAGATAGCCCATAACCGAAGAAAATACGGCGATACCCTTGTCTTTTCTGCTCATTCCGTATGCCACACCCATTGCAAACATAAGCGGAATATTGTTGAAAATGATGTTGCTCATCTGCCGAATGGTTTTAAAAATTGCCTGTAGAACGTCGTTATTTAAAAATGCGACCTTTTCGATCATATAGCTTTGCGTTAATGCTCCCGATAAGCCCAGCAGCAATCCGATCGGAGCCATAACGCCAATCGGCAGCAGAAGCGAACGCCCAAACCGCTGAATCCCTTCCTTCCACACCTGCTTTTGGTTAATGGAAGCCTTTCCCTCATTTGTTTTTGCCATACCATACCTCCTTACCTGATCAAGAATCTAGGGCACCCCTTTTCCGGAAAATCCTGCTTACAAAAAGCATGAAAAAGGGGCATTAAAGCGGAGTTTTCCTCAGCACCTCCCTTCCATCTGCCAAAGCCTCCTTGCGGAGCAAGAAATGCGGACATTTTTTAGCGAAAGCGCCTCAATCGTTATAAAAAATCCTGCTTTATTGTCCCTATTTTAATATAAAAAATTATGATTTTCAACTTTATTTAATATTTATAAATAAATTTTTAATCCTTTTACTTGGTCAGAAAGACTGACTTTGGAAAGTGCCGAAGGAAGCGCTTAGGCTTGCAACCTCAGATCACTCAAGGAATCATGATTTTTCTGTAAATCTGCTCCGTATTCATATACACAAATTCTTGATATTCATCAATATCTGCCGCCAAGGCTATTTTAAAGCCCGAATAGCTGTCAAATCCTATTTTATGGCATAAGCGGCTGACCGTCGCCGCACTGGTATAGGTCATCGCCCCAGCTCCACCATAGATAAGCCTTGTACTTTAAGGGGATACTTTAAAATATATTCTATAACCTCTCTTTCGCTAAATGTCAAATCCCTTAACTTTTGCACTCTCAAGTAAATATTCTGCCGATTCCTGCCTTCCTCCATTGCTTATTTTTCCTTGCCCTTTCTGTCAGTCCTTCCGTCTTCGGACGGAAGGGATATCCCCGGAAGCATTTCTCAAATTCACATAAGCAAAAAGGATCTGTAAAAACAGATCCTTTCCTTTTCAGCCTATCGAAGTGCGGACAGTGGGAGTCGAACCCACATGGTTTCCCGCTAGATTTTGAGTCTAGTGCGTCTGCCAATTCCGCCATGTCCGCTAATTGCCAGCTTTTTTTGCCGACTTGATAATAATACCATATCTTGAAAAAAAAAGCAAGAATTTTTTCATTTTTTTTGTTTTTTCTTTTCTCTCCTTAATTTTCAAAGTAAGTTCTTAAAGTACATTTTTCTTTTCTCCTTTATTTTAAAGGCAGACCCGCTCTCAGGCAGGCCTGCCTTTAAACCTTTAGAGCATTTTATCCGTTGTTCTCTGCGTTCTTCGCCATAAGTCATACTGCCGCATCACGCATAATATCGGGATTTCTCTCCTTGAAATTTTTTAGGATTAATCTGCTTAAGCCTATCGCTTCCCCAGCTTTTTGCCCTTGAGGCTTACTTGCTTTTCAGCAAGCGATACAGGATAACCACAACCTCCGACCGTTTAACTAAGCTCTCCGGCTGATAAGCTCCGTCTTCATAGCCCCTTAAAATTTCTTTTTCTGCTAAATAAGCAATCGCTTGCTTATAAGCCTCATCAATCTTATCTGCGTCTGTAAACTTTATTTCTGCCGAAGCTGGCTGCTGACCGCCTGTCCTTTTCAGGAAGGCATAGACCAAAGCCGCCGTTTCTTGACGATTCAGCTCTTTAGCTAAATCAAAGCCAATTTCCTTTAACAGCTCCGCTTTCTCCGCTGCTTTTCGATAAGGCACAAACCAGTCCTCTCCCTCTGCTCTTTCCTCCAACGAAAGCCCCGCCAATCTGACCAGAAACGTTACCATTTCCTTTCCGGTAACTTGCTTTTCTGCTTTAAAGGTATTGTCCTCATAGCCTTCTACCAGCTTGATCAGACGAATCGCGCTCAATTCCTTAGCATACCAGCTGGTCTTGGCCTCGTCCGTAAAGACCTTGCCTACCTTTTCGGCATATTCCGTCAGTGCCTGATCGCTAAGAGCCTGAATCAACTCCTGATTGCTTAGCCTCTTTGTCACCCAGTCCGCAACTAGATTTTTATCCTCCTGTCGACTAAGCGTCTTGGTCAATTCCTCTACCAATAAGCTTTCTGCCGAAGCCAGAGCAATCTTTTCCTCATCGATTTTTTCTTCTTTAGTAGCAGTAACCGTTCGGAAGGGAACGTCTGCCGGTTCTTCCGCCCGCGGAATATACGGGGTTAAAGGCGAGATAATTCTGGTCAGGTCACGGATGGCCTGCTCGATTTCCAAGATCACCTGCGCAAGCATATCTTCCTCGCCGCCTTCCTTCGCCAAAAACTCGGCGCGCTCAATAATAGTATTCAGCGCTTCCTTCGCCAGCTGTCCGGCCGCTTCATATTCCGGCGTATTCCTTGCTTCCTTTGCCTTTGCCAGCGCCTTCTTTAATGCCAGCAGCATTTCGGTTTGCTCGATTCCTACCTTTACCTTAAATTGTCCAGCTGAATGGTTCTTATATTCTACTACAATCACTTGGATTCCGGAACGATTCGGTTGATATCCGCTAAGCATATCTAAGCTCATCGGGATATCCTCTGTTCTTCCGCTGCCGTAGGTAATTGTCAGCTCGCCGCCTGCCACATCCAGCGCCTCTCCAAATTCATATTCCGTCTTAGTCGGCGCATATTTCACAGCAACCCCTCTGATCGCCCTTTGCAGATAGCGTTCGCTTGCCTGCTGCAAATCAGCAGTCGCATTTGCAACTTGATCTTTGTCGGCGTCCTCGTTGTTTAAAACAGCAATCGCCTTATTAAGCGCCTCCTCCAGCTCAGCCTTTAACTCCGCTTCTGCTAGCTCATACATTTCGCCCTCTTTCAGCAACCGAGCCTGCCCTATGGTTTCCTCCAGTTTTTCCTTATTAACCGGCTCTTTTTCGTTGATATATACTATCATAGAAGTCTGATGACCTTGATAGGTAAAGATAATCTCCTTTTCTCCTACCTCCGAAGAATCAAAGCCACTTACCTCCACGCTGGAGCCGGAAATCGTAATCGCCTTGGTTTCCAGATCCTCATAAACCACCTCGATGACGCCGTCCGTCAAATCCAATTCCTCATGCCGGAAATATATTTTCTTCGGCTCTACCTTCAACCGAATCCCCGTTATTTCCATAGCTTCCTCTTTCGCTTTGACGCGAACGCTAAAGCTCTGCTCGGCTTTAAAGCCTTTGTATTCAATTGTCAGCTCCTGCTCGGTCGCCGCATTGGAATTGAAGCCCTTGACCATGCTCGGAGTCAGCGCCAGCTCCTGTTCCGTCTTATCCTCATAGATCAGCTTGATTCTGCCGTCGCCGACCTTTAGCGCACTGCCATAAGCGTAAATTCTCTTTGCCGGAACCTTGATTAATTCAATCGCTTCTATTGCCGTTTCTTTTTTCTGGTAGACTAGGGTCATACGAATACTATCTTCCATCCCCTTCGCCTTAGCGACATAGTATGCCTTTCCATAGCTTTGTCCCGCTGGAATCTCCAATGGAACATTTTCCATAGTGAGATCGCCCTTGACATCTGCTCGCGCTTCGGTAATCAGCTCTTGCATCTCCTTATCCTTATAGAGTCTGACCTCCATATCCTTTTCCAAATTCTTAAATGTAATCTGGTATTGGTTTTCCGAAGTATTCTTGGCCTCTACCCAACGCATCGGAATATAGTCGGTCTTCATGCTCTTAGGCTGCTCGAACATTTGCCATTCGTAAATCCGAATCGCCGTCCAAGGAGAAGTATCTCCTCTGGTAATATCCAGCTTCCATTCTTTAGCTGTAATTGCTTCATTTAAGTCAAAATCTGTTACGGCTTTGGTATTGTTAGAGATTTGATGAGCAATCTTCCATTGTCCATTCTCATCTTTATATTGAATACTAAAATCACGAGTATTCATGATATCACCTTCGCCGCCCGCCTCGGCATGGTATACCGCAACTCGGCGAATTGTTTTCGGCTCTTTAAAGCCAATTGTCATATACCCTCTTACACCAGAAGCACACCATTTATCAGTATTTCCGCTAATTGTTCCATTAATGGCATTTCGCGCAGGCTCCGCCTGATTTTGATGGGAAACATCAATAACTTCTGCTTCTAAGCATAAATTGAAATTTTTCTTAGGCAGCATATCCGTGTCTGCCACTTCCATTTGCCAATCCAAAACCAGCTCCGCCGGCTCCGATTTTACGCCATTCTTGCCGACTGCAACAACATAAAGCTTTTGCGTTGTTCCCTTCATATCGGCAGTTCGGAAAATCTTCTCCGCATAGAAATATTTTCCGGAAGTCGCATTAATGATCGTCTTAGAGCCGTCTGCATTTTCCTGATAAACCTCATAGTATTCCGCATCCTTTACCGGCGACCAGGAAAGTCTGGCTTCCGCATTGGCAGAGGTTCTAAACATTACTTCATCAACCTGGAAATCTTCCACTGTTTCTGGTCTTTCTCCGCTGTTGTAAAGTGCCAGCTGCCCCAAAAGGAAGCTGTAATTTTCCTCGGTCTGCTCTGCCTCCAGGCGCAGACGAATGGAATGAATTGTTTTGCCTGCCAAAGCCGCTACCGGTATCTCCGCGCTTTTCCATACTCCTTCTTCTGCCTTGGGCAGCTCAAAGGAATGAAAGCCTTCCTCCGCATAATCCTCTGCTGTTCCCAACTCAATAAACGCTTTACTGTTTTTTCCGCCTTTATAGGCAATCTTTAATTTTGTATCACTTTCCACATTCAGTCTTGTACTGTAAAGCATAACTTTGTTGGCGTTTCCTTCTTCTAACTTCCCATAAAACTTAATCGAATTACCACTGTTATAGGCATCGGTAAAATCATATTGTGCTTGCAGTCTATCGGTAGTTCCCGCTTCATTGCGAATCCACCAGCGCCATGTCGGTAAAATATCCTGTACACCGCGGCTGTTCCATTCCGAATCCTTGGACAACACCCCGTCAATAAACCATTTTCTGCCATGTCCAGTATTGAAGTAGGTATTAAAAGGCAGATCCATGATCACTGACTTGTCCGCTACAAACCGAGAAATTCCACGCCATCTTTTCCCTTTGCTATTAGTATCGCCACTGGTTGCCGGATCCCCGTCAAAGCCAACCCAAAAGTTTCTTTCCTGTTCATGATAATCTTCTGGACTAACTGCCATTCCTTTTATGGAATCTGGAGTATAAAGACCGATAGAAAGCTTCAACTTTCTGTCATCACCCAACAAAGCTTCATAAGTAATTCCTGTGTTATAACTGTTTTGCTGCAACTCAAAGCCAGCGTATGCATCAAACGGATCTCGGTCGATCGACTTCATATGCTGAATGGTTTCATCATTATTATTCCCCCAGCCCCAGTTAAAATTGATAAAAAATTCATCTGCCGCATACTGCTTATCATTGCCATATCTTTTAACGAAATAATCATTTCCAGGGGTTACCGCATTATAGTGAACTCTGTCGCCGCTGTTTGACATAGCGTCATACCACGAGAAACGAATACGAGTTTTTCTTTCTTTGGCTCTTCTTTGGGCATACAGCATAAATTCGCGCATGGTTTCTCCCCATGGCTGGTACATATCTGTTTCCTGATTGATAAAATAGCCATCAAAGCCATAAAATTCAACCATATCAATCAATTTATCGGCTACCGGAAAAACTTTTTTTCCATCCCTTACTTCACTTACTAAAAAATCCTTTAGAATTTTCTGATCTCCTGCTGAACCTGACCAATTAAAGAATAAAGTTCCATATACCGGAACGCCATTTCTATGACCAGCATCAATAATATCCGCTGTAGGAATCGGTCCATCCCAAAATACCATCTGATCCAAATATTGCCAAAAATCAAAAGCAAAGCAGTCAAATTCATCGCCATTTACCGAATTATCTTCGTCATTTTTGGAGTTCATCAGCGGTACAGACTGAATCCTCGCCTCCGCGCTTGCCAGAGGATTTACCACATGCCCAGTAAATCTCGATCTCAGTGGAACGCTTGCTCTATTTAAGTTATCATCTGGACTCTTCCAAGGTTTCCATTCCAATATTCTATCCAGATGAAACATCTGCGATATTGGCCTTAGCGTAGTGCCCGCTTTATATTCCTCATTTTCTCTAACCTTTACCGCATTAACATTTACAGCGAAGGTTTCTGCTAAAAACAGCATTGTTAAAACCAGTGATATTATTTTTGTCGTTTTTTTCCGAAAATCTAAATAATTCTTCATAAATTTCTCCTTATCGCGAAAGATAATTTACTTTCTCTTTCAGTTTACTTTGTTAACAACATTTCGCGCTAAAGCCTGATATTTCTTATTTAAATATCCCTCCATTCTTCTTTAATAACATTTCCAAGGATATTTCATCCAAATTTATATCAAATTTTTAAGTTATTTTTATGTATTCATCATACCGCTTTAGCTCATTTTCGTCAAGTTGATTCTTAATTTTCTACATTTTCATTTTTTTATAGCTATATTCTTGTTATATTTTGATTTTCTTTTGTTAACTCTTTTGTCATTTTGTATAATTTTTTATTTATCTCCTTGCCAATTCTGCATCCTATCTTATTATTGAAAAAGTCGCCAAATCCATTTTATTTCCCGAGTTGAATGTATTTATCCGTTAGATGCGAAAAGCAGCGCTTTCATTCGGATAAAAAGACTTTCAATTTTATTTCTTTCCTAGCCCAAGCCTGTATTCCCTCTGATTATCAAAAAAGCTGTCAAATCTACTTTATTTTCCCGATCGATAATATTTCTCATAGATACTGATCCGGTAGCGCTTCAATCGAGACGAAAGCACTTAAGAAAAGAGCCGGCGCAGCGCAAGACGTCCAGCTCTTGAAAGATGCGAATTTTGAGTATAAGAAAGGACTGAAAGCCTTCAACAGCCCTTCAGTCCTTGATTTTCCGTTACTTCTTATAACTTCTCCCCGCTATTCCAAGGATTTCTGAGCCGGCGCAACATCCGTGTTCCTTTTGAAATACCAGATTTTTTTCCAATTGGCAGCTGAACATCTCTACACTGCAACTTCCCGGGATAAAGTTATTTTCAAAATCCTCCGCGCTTTGCGGTTTTCCAAAATAATAGCCCTGAATCTTATCACATCCCAAGGAAGCCAGCGTCTGTAGCTGCTTCTTCTCCTCCACTCCCTCTGCGATAATATCCAGCTCCAAGGAATTCGCCATTGTAATGATTGCCTTTACAAGCGCGCTTTCCTTCGGATTATCCACGATTTCATCCACCAGCTCTCTGGCAATTTTGATATTGGAAATTTCAAAGGAATTAATGTAGCTAAGTGAAGAATAACCGGTGCCGAAATCATCGATACTAATACTGACCCCAAGCTCAGACAGCTCTTTAAACAGGCAGATAATGTCTTCGCTGACGTTCATCAGACTAGTTTCAGTAATCTCCAAATCCAGCCATTTCGGCGGTATCTGGTATTCGGCAATAATATCCTGAAGATATCGCAAAAAGCTGGCATTTTCAATAAATTTCGTAGAAATATTAACTCCCAGCCGATAATCGGTTTGATATCTGGTATTCCAAAGCTTGATCTGCTCCACTCCCTTGCGCAGAGTCCAGCGGGCTATTTTTAAAATCACCGCGCTCCCCTCGGCAATCGGGATAAATTCTCCCGGAGAAATCCAGCCCATTTCAGGATTTTTCCAGCGAAGCAGCGCTTCCATGCCTAAGAGCTTGCCGCTAACATCGCATTGCGGCTGATAATAAAGCTCAAATTCCTCGTCAAAATCAATGCGTTCCAGTAAGCTGCGGATACTCTGCTCCCGTTCCACCTTCTTGGCAATTTCCCGATCAAAGATTTGAAACGCATTTTCTTCAATCATTTGCCGTGCTTCCCGTTCGGCATATTCCGCATTTTCCAAAATCCGCTGAGCGTCCGGCGCATTTTTTTCATAGGCAGCCACCCCAATAGAAAATTCAATGTGAATCGCAACCTCGCCAACATTAATCGGCTCCTTCCCCAAGCTATGGACGGACTGAATATGAGCAATCAATTCCTCCCGCTCCATTTCCCGCAAAAAGAGAAGCCCAAATTTATTGGAGTTGAGCCGAAATCGAATGGCCTTTTCCTCATATAGCCGTTTTAGGCGATCGGCAACTATGGTAAGCACCTGATCTCCGACCGCATAGCTGAATAAGGAATTAATGTTTTTAAAGCCTTTAATATCTATCACGATCAGCGCCATCGACTTTTCCTGATTCCACTTGCTAAGATTTTCCTGTAAATAGCGAATGGTATGCAGTTCCAAATTCATATCAAAATATATAATATCTGCCAGCAGCTCATTCTTTGCTTTCAGCTCGGCATTTCTCTGCATAATCTCCCTAGTTCGTTCCTCTACCTCTTGCTCCAAAAGCCGCCTCTTGCTTTCCTCCATTTTCAGCTGATATTCTGCCAATTGCTGTCTTTGATAGGAGCGATTCATAATATAATATGCCATAAGCATTAGTACAATGAAAAATATGGCATAAGACGAAATCCAAGATTTCATATAAAAAGCAAAGCTCAACATCGTCAGCAGGATAAACACATAGCTCTTGATCGGGTTTTCCAAAAGCTTGTCATCCCTATACTTTTCCTCAAAAAGAGGACTTTCCTGATTGTTCTTCATTCTCTGACTGGCAAAGAGCAATCCCACAACCGGAAGCAGATACAGACTTGCTGCCAGAAAGTTCAGCATCTCCACTCCCGCTTGCCTTCCAGCCTCAAAAAAACCTTGAACAACGGCCGAGACCAAAAGCGACAGCAGAATCAGCACATTTTGCCTTGACAGCTTTCTTTCTCGAAACGAAGTAAAAATCCCAATCGCCAAGGAAAATTTCAGCAGTTCAAAGAAATAATAAGCGTAGGTCAAAGCCTTCAATTCGGCAGAAAGCTTCCATACCTCCGGCAAAAAGTTAGCGGCTGATGTCGCCAAGGTAATCAATACTCCCTGTATTAGCAGAGAATCCAGAACAATCTGTCCTGTGTTTAATTGCTTGGCATAATGCAGAAAAATAACCAGTACCGTCAAAAACGCCAAGATCAAGCTAAAAACGGACATCACACCCAGAAGGACAGCACTCTGGCTACCATTAAAAATAAAGCGGCTGAGATTGCGAATAAACCACATCAGCATAATCGCAAGCAGCAGAAAATGCAGTCCGTCCTTCTCCTTTTTATGCTCCCGAGCTTCTTTAATATTGCTTGCCACCCACAGCACGGATAAGCCAATAAAAGCCAGCGAAGAAAATTTACGCAGTACAACCATATCAAGCTGCAAAGCAAGCAGATAGGAAACAAACAACATTCCCAGCGCTGTCGCCATGATTTGATACCCTATTTTTTGACTGTGCCAATTTTTCATTTTTTCCTCATTTTCTAAATTTACAGAGGTCGTTTCTCCTACGACCATCGCTAAAAATATTATATATATTTTTTTATATGAATTTAAGTTAAAAATCCACTTATCTCATATTTTATCGGCTGCCCTTTTAAAAAGATTAGAAGTTTTATCAAAAAACAGAATGTTTTTTCGCGCTTATTAACAAAACTTTTTAAATGACTCCTTAGCTTTTTCGATAAACATCGGGGTCATTTAAAACGCTGGAGAGCGAATTTCCCTTCGGGAAATCGCTGGGAAAAACGCTGGGGTTAATTTTTAAAGCTATGGATAGGGGCGGGGATGAAGCCTTGGCGGTTGATGAATTGGTCGCAGCGGAATTGGTTGATAGGCATGATCGGTGCCGTTCCGAGGAGTCCTCCAAACTCTGCCGTTTCGCCAATGCCTTTGCCGATGACCGGAATGATTCGAACCGCCGTTGTTTTGTTGTTGATCATGCCGATCGCCATTTCATCCGCGATTAATCCGGAAATCGTTGCCTCCGAGGTATCTCCCGGCACAGCCACCATATCCAGACCAACCGAACAAACACAGGTCATCGCCTCCAGCTTTTCCAGTGTTAAAGAGCCTATTTTTACCGCATTGATCATACCCTGATCCTCACTGACCGGAATAAAGGCTCCGCTTAAGCCACCGACTGCTGATGATGCCATAATACCGCCCTTTTTGACCTGATCATTAAGTAGTGCCAGAGCCGCCGTTGTTCCCGGTGCTCCAACAGACTCCAATCCCATCAGTTCTAGGATATCGGCAATGGAATCCCCGATCGCCGGCGTCGGCGCTAAGGAAAGATCAATGATTCCAAAGGGATATCCCAGCCTTTCGGCAACCTCTTGACCAACCAGCATGCCCACTCTGGTAATTTTAAAGGAAATCTTTTTTATCGTTTCTGACAGCACTTCAAAGCGCTTACCTCTACACTGCTCCAACGCTTTTTTTACAACACCGGGGCCACTGACTCCCACATGGATCAGTGTATCGGCATTGGTTACGCCATGAAATGCTCCCGCCATAAAGGGATTGTCATCTGGGGCATTGGTAAAGACCACAAATTTCGCACAGCCGATGCTATCCGCTGCTTGGGTATTGCAGGCCAATTGCTTAATCGTTTTGCCTAACAGCCGAATCGCGTCCATATTGATGCCCGCTCTCGAGGAGCCGACATTTACCGAGCCGCACACTCTTTCGGTCTGCGCCAAGGCCTCCGGAATTGCCAAAATCAAGGCCTCATCCTCCTCCGTCATGCCTTTTTGCACCAAAGCCGAAAAACCGCCGATAAAATTGACGCCTGCCGTTTCCGCCGCTCGATCCAAGGTTTTTGCAATTTCAACATAGGCGGAGGGTTCCTTAAAGCCCGCTGCAATGGCGATCGGCGTAACTGAGATTCGCTTGTTTACAATCGGAATCGCATACTCCTTCGCCACAAAATCCGCCGTTTTGACTAAATCCTTCGCCCGACTGGTAATTTTTTCAAATATTCTTCTGTTAAAGTCCTCCAAGCTCTCCGAACGGCAATCCAAAAGGCTGATTCCCATCGTAATTGTCCGAACGTCCAGATTGTCCTCCAATATCATTTGATTGGTTTCATATACTTCATGGATATGAATCATGTTACTATCCCTTTCCGAATTGTTTTTATTCCGCTTTTCCCTCATCAGCTTAAACGCAGGAACGCGGCATCTCCTTATTCTTTCGTTTTTTCCGTTCAAAGCTGCCAGCTATCCGCAGCTCAAAGGCATTAGATTCGGTGCATCGAATCAAAAATATCCTCTATTTGCAGCATGATTTTGACATTCATTCCTTCTCCCAGCTTTGCCAATTCCTCGCTGATATCGCTGATATTCTCAAGCTGCGGGGTAATATCGACAATCATCATCATATTAAAAAAACAATCCCGAATCGACTGAGTAATATCCAAAATATTAATCTGCTTCCCCGCCAGATAAGTACACACTCCGGCAATAATCCCTACGCTGTCCTTCCCGACCACTGTAATAATGGCTCTTTTCATAATTTCTTCCTTCCTGCTTCCGCCCTATTCCCAATAAATTTCCAAAACATCCTTTTCCTTCAGTTCGTCAAAATAACTGGCATTTTCGCCGTTCTTTTTCACAACCAGCTTGCCTTTAACCTGACTCCGGTCAAATTCAATATAATCAAAAATATCAACAAAAATATATCGCTGCTTGCCCAAAAGCAAGACCGCTTCCCCATTAATCAAAACCGGCAGTTCCAACAAAGCCGGCTCCGCCACCGGCGCCTTTTCTTCCGGTTTTTCCTTTTTTTCCTTAGCTTCTCCAGTATCCTTCCACTCGGAGGACTTCTTTTTCTTATCCTCCGCTTCTTCTTTTTTTAAGGGACCGTCCTCCAGCTTTTTGACCGCCCTTATCCTGCCAGCAAAGGAATTCGTTTCCTCCGGCATCTTCTCCGAAGCCGGTTCCGGCTCCTTTTCCTCCGGCTCCTCCTCAGCAAAGGCATACCATTCATCCTCCTCTCGTCTTATGCGGCAAAAAATACGGTCATTTTCCTGAATCAGCTGATGCAGGGTCGGAATCAGCTTACCGTTGACCGTCACATAGTAAAAGTCCCTATCCGCTTCCTCCGCCGAATAGTCCGGATGCTCCGCAATAAACTGATAAATGGATACCTTGGCGTTCTTTCCTCTTTTTGCCTCTTTATAATAAATATAGTCATTGCCTTCAATCGAATCGCTCAGCATCGCTTTGGCATGATTTTTATAAATTTCCGCCACTTCACCATACTCGCCTTCCAGCGAGTACGCCTTGCCATTGAAATAAAAATTAACTCCGCTGCCTTTTGTCAAAAGAAAATTGCGGGGGTCGATCCCTTCCGCCGCCATAATGTCCATAATAGTCAAATGCTTCTTATTAAAGAGCCGAACTGGCTTGTCATTTAAATAGACCTGAATAAAATCCTGACGACTGTCCGCCAAGCCTTTATAGCAAATGCCTATCGGTGTGATAAACTCCGGCGTCTTTTTAAATGCCGGGTCTGCCACTTCCACCTCCTTTAACGCCTCCTTTCCCCGAAGCGATACTCTCGCCTCCGGCAAGCCTATCTTTTTGGCCAGAAGCTCTGGAAAGCCCTTGACCTGACCACCGCCGCCAACAATAAAAACAGCGTTTGGCGCCTTTTCGCCATTTAATTCAATAATTTTTTCGGCAATCTGCCCGGCAAGCAATTCCAGAGTAGGGCGCAGTCCTTGCAGAAAGGCCTCGACCGTCACCGTCTGGGGCAAATCCATAATGTCCGTATATTCAATGGCATCCTCTAAGCGACTGGAGTCAAGCTTCATTTTTTCCGCCATTTCAAAATCAACCAAATATTGATGAACCACCGATTCTGTGATTTCATCCCCCGCTATCGGAATCATGCCATATGCTGTAACCGCACCACTGTTGGTAACCGCAATGTCACTGGTTCCCGCGCCGATATCCACCAGAGCAATATTTAAAAGCCGAAAAGACTGGGGAATAGCGATCTGACTGGCAGCAATCGGCTCCAGCGTAAGATACGCCACCCTCATATCAGCTTTTTCCATAACCTGATACAGACTTTCTACTACTTCTTTGGGAAGAAAGGTTGCCAAAATCCGAAGCCCTATTTTTCTGCCGCGCTGATCCAAGAGGCTGACAATCTCGTAGCCATTGAGAAAATATTTCATAACGGAGTGTCCGATCGCATAAAATTTCTCATCTCCATCCGTTTGCAGCTCTTTCTTCGCCTTTTCCAGCGCCAAAAGCTCTAAGGAAGCTATCATATCGGCGCTAATCAGGCCATCGTCCTCTATTTCCTTCTCTATCTCCACCGTCAGCGTTTGCAGCACTCTGCCCGCCGCCGCCACATATGCTTCCGTGATGGTCTGATTGATTTTCAGCTCCAATGCCTTTTTTACTTTGAAAATGGTTTTCGCCACCTCGTTAATGTCTTGGATCTGTCCATCCAGCATAGAACGGGAGCTGTGGAATTCGACATGCGCCGCCTCGATCCGAAAATGATCCTTTTCGTTAAAATCATTGACCGCCGCCACTCCTACGATCGAGCGCGTTCCAATATCAAATCCAATGACCAGATTGCTTTTTTGATTCATGCTTAACCTCCGATTATCACATCTTCACCTGTTTTCTGCGCCTCTTGAAAAGCCCTTCTTATGGCTTTACCGGTTTTAGTTCATTTATCCCGAACAAAGCGTCATGGGTCTTGGGCGTCAGCAAGCCGCTTACCTGATCGCTTAAAATAACGGCATTCTCCGCAAATCCAAAGGGAATAATCCATTTTTCTTCATTTACCTTAGCCGCTAAGGTCAAATATGCTTTTTTCAGCTCCTCCTCTGTCCTTGCCTGCATAAACGAAGAAATCAAGGCCTCCATCGCGGCTCCGGAATAATTATATTTTCCGCCGCTTCCAAGTAGCTCCTTCAAATCGGGATATTGCCGAACCGGAAGCTTCGCCAGATACACATCAAAGCGTCCTTCCTGTAGTGCCAATTCATATTCCTTCGCCGCAAGTCCTGCCAGCTCCATCCCCACATAGGCTTCCCATTCCAGCTTCAAGGTTTCCGCCATGAGCCGCAAAGAAGGATCCTCCTGCGGGTAGAGCAGAATCAGCTTTTGTCCTGGAACAATCGGGTTTTTATCCAAGACATTCATACCCTCCACCGCCGGCGCCTCCTCCAGCTCTGCTTCCCATTCCTTTCCCCGATAAAAGGGAAGTCTTTGAACTAGGATATGATTTAAAAATGCATTTTTAAACAGCATCTCCCGATCCAATTTATTCAGCAGATATTGCCGGATATTGCCATCTGCCGTCCATCCGCCTCCTCCTTTAAAGCCCATGAAATAAAAATATTTTCCTGGAAACTTTGCTATATTTCTCAAAGTTTCCTCCGAAAAATCAAACCAAGGAAAATGAGAAGCAAAATATAAATCAGTTCGTCCATTCAAAAAAGCCTCCTGTGCAGCACTTTCGCTGCGGCTCAAGGTAATTTCCAGCTGATTGCCCTCGGATTGAAGGCGCAGCACCTGCATCGGCTTATATTCGGCCAGACGGTATGGACCGGTTCCGTTGATACTGTAGGGATCTCCTTTTTCCAAGCTGTTTTCCTTCACAATTGGAAAAGTCAGACTATATAGATTTAATATTCCGGGGGTCTGAAAATGAATCCGAAGCCTGTCTTCTCCTAGGGAAACCATTTTTTGAATGGGAATTACCTCCGCCGCATATCTCCCCTCCTTAGCCTTCTGCCAGCTGTAGCTGATATCCTGAAATCTGACCGGCGCGCCGTCGTGAAACAGCCTCCCGCCAATCGTCACATCGCAGCTCATGGTATCCTCGGATAAAACAACCGCCTCCGCCAACTGCGCCACGATCTCCCCCTTCGCCGACAATGTCATCAGCCCTTGATAGCATTGCTTCAAAAGCATATCCACGGAAGCGTTTTGCAAGGCATAAGGATTCAGGTTCTGCAAGGTCGAAGCAAGCAGCGCAATCTCCTTTTTTTGAAAATCCGACGGCGGAACCGCCTCTTTCATTTTTCCTTCTTCTGCCGAGATCTGCTCCGTCGCCTGCGGCAAATTATACTCCGAAATCTCTCCCAACAACTTGCAGGAGGATAAGAAAGCAGACAAAAACAGCAGACAAAGCAGCGCCCGCCGCCAGTACCGTGCCCGTCCTCTACTATTTCCTGTTATTTTTACTGCAACTGTATGATTTTTCATCTTTTATTACTTCTTCCTTATCATATAGTAGTAATATCGCTTTTCTATAAAAATCGCATGATTTCTTGCTGATTCTGGACTTTTCAAAGTCCTGCCAGTCTGCCCCGTCATCAAGCTTTTTTCAATCAACTTTCAAGGCTTTTTTTCAGCTATCCTTTAAAGCTTTTTCTGATTCTCTTTCAAGCCCTTTTCCATTATCTCTAAATGCTATCGCCCTCCTATGGAAATCGCATAATCTCTTATTGATTCCGCATTTTTCAAGCTTATCTCTGTCCTGCCAGTTTTTCCAGTTCTCCGCTCTTCTCCGGCAAACCCCTATGCTTCCCCGCTGCGGTGATATCCCAAGCCCTTTAAAAGAACGACAATTGGTTCCTCCAGCTTCTCAATGCCCTGATCGGTGTTTAAAACCACATCGGCATAGGCGGCATATCGCTCCGGTGAAATCTGATTTCTCATAATCTGCTCCGCCTGCTCTCGGCTAATCTGCCTTCCCTTTGCCAGCCGCTGAAGCCGAATCTCCTCTGCCGCCGAAATCGCCCATACCTGATCGACCATCGCCCGAACATGGACATCCATCAGCAAAGCTCCGTCAAGCACACAGAGCGGACAAGCCCTTTCCGCGGCAGCTCTCTGCCGCTGCCGAAGCGCCTCCATAATCGGCGGATGCACCATAGCATTCAGCTTTTGCAAAGCGGCGCTGTCCGAAAAAACAATCCTTCCCAAGGCCTTACGGTCGATTTTCCCATCTCTTAAAATCTCCGCAGAAAAGCAGTCTACCAATTCCGTCCGAAGCGGCTCGGCCTCCAAAAGCTCATGCCCAATTCTATCACAATCCAGCCATATCGCCTGATATTTCCGACAAAGATAATCAGCAACTGTTGATTTGCCGACACCAGTTCCGCCAATTAATGCAATGCTGATCATCTCCTCTCCTTTCTGCGTTTTTCGACATTTCTGCTTCCTTAGCGTGGCATCATCAGTCAAAGCGTCCCTCTGCCGCCTGCTGCATTTCCCTCGTTAAAAGCTCCTTCGCCTTCTCGGCATCCTCGTCCGCTACCTCTAAATAAGCTTCTTTGGTCAAACCATCCCGCCGGAGGCTTGCTTGCCAAAATCCCCTGTTTATTTGGCATCAAACCAGTTTTTCACAATATATCCCTCTGCCACCAGCGGCACTTTTAGCTCCGCCGCCTGCTGCATTTCTCTTGTCAAAAGTTCCTTTGCCTTCTCGGCATCCTCGTCCGCTACCTCCAAAATCAGTTCATCATGTACCTGCAAAACAATCTTTCCTCGAATCCCCTCTTTTTCTAAAGCCGAATAGACCCGATTCATAGCAATTTTAATGATATCTGCCGCTCCTCCCTGAATCGGTGCATTCATGGCAATCCGCTCTCCAAAAGAGCGTACCATATACTGAGCCGATTTTAATTCAGGAATCGGCCGAATTCTTCCGAACATCGTCAGGGAATATCCCTTCCCCTTTGCCTCGGCAATGCTTTGATCCAAGAAGGTTTTAACCTTCGGATATTTTTCAAAATAATTTTCAATATATTCTCTGGCTTCCTTAACAGAAATGTTCAAATCCTGACTTAAGCCATAGTCGCTGATGCCGTAGACAATCCCAAAATTGACCGCTTTGGCACTACGCCTTTGTAAATCGGTTACCTGCTCAAACGGAATATGGAACACCTGCGCCGCCGTCATTCGATGAATATCGAGGTCATCCCGATACGCCTGCACAAAAATCTCATCCTCCGACAAATGCGCCAAAAGCCGCAGCTCAATCTGCGAATAGTCTGCCCCTACAAAGGAATACCCCTCCTTCGCCAAAAAGGCTCTCCGGATTTCTCTACCCTCCTTAGTACGAATTGGAATATTCTGCAAATTCGGATCAATACTGCTCAATCGCCCAGTACCGGCCACCGTCTGCTTGTATGTCGTATGAATTCTGCCGTCCTTGCCAACATAATTCAATAATCCGTCGGCATAGGTCGATTTCAGCTTGCCTGCTGCTCGATACTCCAAAATATATTCGATTATCGGATGCTCCTTCCTTAGCTTTTCCAAAACCTCCGCTGCCGTAGAATAACCGGATTTCCCTTTTTTGGGGCTTTTCAGCTTTAGCTCCTCAAATAAGACCTCGCCAAGCTGCTTAGGGGAATTGATATTAAATTGCCTGCCGGCATAGCCGTAAATTTTCGCTTCCAGCTCCTCCAGCTGTTCTCCCAGCATCCGGGAATAGTCCAAAAGAGCCGCCGCATCTGTTTCCACGCCCTCCTTTTCCATCTCCTTAAGCACAACTGCCAGCGGAAGTTCTACCCTTGTATAAAGAGCATACAGCCTCCTTTCTTTAAGCTCCTTCAGCAGAGCTTCGGCGCTCTGCCAAAGTATATGCGCCGCCCTTACCAAATAGCCCTGTCTTTGTTCCTTGGGTATGGCGGAAATGCTTGCCCTGCTTTTTCCCTTGCCAAAGATTTCTTCTTCGGCAGGCAAGGAAATCGCCGAATACTGGCAGCCAATTTTTTCCAAGGCATAATCGCTTTCATTAGGATTAAGCAGATATGCCGCCAAGGAAATATCCACAACGGGCAGCTTTTCCTCCTCGCCACCAAGCTTTTGAAGCTGCTCAAAAAATTCTCTGCCGCGATCAAAATCATGCAGAATTTTTTTAAAATCATGAAAAACCAGCTGCTCGCTGTGACTAATCAAGCGCTCCACCGAGGGCAGCATTCTTGCCGGATGATCCTCGTAATATATGCATTCCTCGCCATCAAACGCTGCTAAAGCAATCCGCTCGTCATCCATATGATAGTACACCGCTCTCCGCTCCTTTTGCGGCAGACGGGTCAATTTTTCCAATTCTGCAAAGACTGCCTCGTCGGCGCTTTCCTTTTTCAGCTCTCCTTCTCGTTCCTGCCGGGTCTGATTCATCAACTTGGGCAGCAGAGAATGAAATTTCAAATCCTGAAAAAGTTCATAAACCGCTTCATTATATAAGCCCTCCAGCTTAAAGTCCTCCCATGCAAATGAAAGCTCACAGTCCGTGGCAATCGTCGCCAAAATTTTACTTAGCCTTGCCGACTCAATTCCTTCCCGCAGCTTGGCTGCCGGTCCTTTTTTCAGCTCATCCACATGCAAGTAGGCATTTTCAATGGTATGATACTCCTTGATGATCGCCGTCGCCGTTTTAATACCCACTCCGGCAATCCCCGGAATATTGTCGGAGGTATCTCCCATCAAGCCTTTCAATTCAATAAATTCCTGCGGCGTCACTTCGTATTCTGCCAGCACATCCTTGGCATAATACTCCTTAGTTTCCGTTTTTTTTGCTTTGGTCGAGGGAATCAATATCTTTATTTTCTCCGTTGCCAGCTGAAGGAGATCTCTATCTCCGCTTAAAATGCTGACCTCCATCCCCGCCTCCTCGGCTCGGCGCGCCAAAGTGCCCAAAATATCATCTGCCTCCAGACCATCCTGCTCCAAAAAGGAAATATTCATTTTCTGCAAAACTTCACGGATGATCGGCAGCTGCGCTGCCAGCTCCTCCGGCATCCTGCTGCGCGTTCCTTTGTATTCTTGATATAATTCGTGGCGAAAGGTCGGCGCCTTCCGGTCAAACGCTACCGCCAGCGCCTCCGGCTTCTCCGCCTCCAGCGTCTTAAGCAGCACCAGCAAAAAACCGAACACGGCATTGGTGTATCTGCCCTTTTCATCGCTCAAAAGGGGCAGCCCGTAAAATGCCCGATTTAAAATGCTGTTTCCATCCATCAGTAAGATTTTTTTCATATCCTTCTCCCTATCGCTCCAAATTCTTTTTCAACTTCTATCATACTATATTTCCGTTTTTTTCTCAATGCTTTTTTCATTTCCTGAAAATCCTCCGCCATTTTAGCGGTTTTCGCCGTCTTCTACCGCTATTTCCCTGTTAAAAATTTATTTTTTATTTCAAAAATCAATTTCCCTGCTTCGCTTTTATTTTATTAGTATTTTAGTCCTATTTTTCATTAATTCTTATTGATTATTTTTTAAAAACAGCGTATAATTACTCAAAGATGGAAACCACCCTACCACTAGGGCTTGATTACCATATTAATAGTTGTACTTCCATGTTTAACACATCATGGCTAATAAAGGAGATATCTATGAAACCAAAACTTCACCCCATTCCAAAGACTCTTAGCGGCGCCTTTGCGTTCCTGCTTTCCATTGTACTTGTTCTCAGCAGCTTTGACAGCTATGCGGAGGAGTCTTCTGCTTCGCCGGAAGGCGCTTCATCTCTGGAAACACTCACCTCCGTCGCTCCGGCAGAGGTTGCCACAGCTTCACAATCTGCTCCAGTCGCCACTTGGTCGGCAATCCACTTTGAATATACCGACGGTACCATCACCGGCCTAAGCGAAGCAGGAAAGGCATTTTTACCGACTAACACAGATATGGAGCTGCCAAAGAGTATTGGCGAAAATCCGGTTACTCACATTGGAGCC
>JBGZBY010000108.1:0-4626 GCA_041844915.1 Eubacteriales bacterium | reverse complement strand
TCAGTCGCCGAGGCAAACCCTCGCACACGCTTTAGATCAGAGATAAATGCATGTTCACAGAGCGTGTGCTAGGGTTTGTCCCTTCTTCATCTTTTTTTCAATTTCTCTTTCTCTTCACAGTCGAACGCAAATCCCTGCGGGATTTTCTGCCTCTCGATGCTGACGAATCAGTCGCCGAGGCAAACCCTCGCACACGCTTTAGATCAGAGATAAATGCATGTTCACAGAGCGTGTGCTAGGGTTTGTCCCTTCTTCATCTTTTTTTCAATTTCTCTTCCTCTTCACAGTCGAACGCAAATCCCTGCGGGATTTTCTGCCTCTCGATGCTGACGAATCAGTCGCCGAGGCAAATCCTCGCACACGCTTTAGAGCAGAGATAAATGCATGTTCACAGAGCGTGTGCTAGGCTCGAACGCAAATCCTTTCACAATTTACGACAACATCTATTCATGTAGGACATTTACTATTGCAATTTACCGCCATGCTTCTAATAAAAAATTTTACTTGTAAAATTTTCTGCGCTATGGTAAAATGTCGTTTGGACAAAGCACATATTCGGATTCTTGCGCTGGTGCCTGTTAGGTAGCGGAAGGAGTAGAAGAATATGGAAGTAGTTATTTAAAACCAAATGGAGGAAAAAACATGAGTGTAATTTCAATGAAACAGCTTTTAGAAGCAGGTGTTCATTTCGGACACCAGACCCGCAGATGGAATCCCAAGATGAAGGAATACATCTACACCGAAAGAAACGGTATTTATATTATTGACCTGCAAAAAACTTCGGTTTTGATCGACAAAGCCTATGATGTAGTAAAGGATATCGTAGCCAGAGGCGGCGATGTGTTGTTTGTCGGAACGAAAAAGCAGGCGCAGGAGGCCATCAAATCAGAGGCGGAGCGCTGCGGAATGTATTATGTAAGCAATCGCTGGCTGGGCGGTATGCTGACCAATCACAAGACAATTAAAGAGCGGATCAAGCGCCTGTATGAGTTGCAGGAAATGGAATCGAACGGAACCTTCCAGTTGCTGCCGAAGAAGGAAGTTATGGGACTTCGGGCAGAGATGGAGAAGCTGGAAACCAATCTTGGCGGTATTAAGGAAATGGAAAATCTGCCGGCCGTTATGTTTGTAATTGATCCGAAGAACGAAGAAATTGCCGTTCGGGAAGCTCATCTTTTGGGAATTCCGATCGTTGCTGTAGTAGATACCAACTGCGATCCGGAAGAAGTTGATTATGTAATTCCGGGCAATGACGATGCGATTCGTGCTGTTAAATTATTGGCGGGCATGGTTGCGGATGCTGTTTTGGAGGCAAAGCAGGGAGTGCAGCTGACAGATACAGCAGATTATTCTCCGGTTGCGGAAGAACAGGAAAAGATTGACGAATAAGCAAGAGAAATAAAGGCTGGAAAGAACGAGAAATAACATAAACAGAATAGAGCATTAGAATCTCAAGTGGAATTTTCCAAAGCGTTTAGCGGACAGCAAAGCATTTAAGGCTATGGCCAATAAAAATGCATTTCGCAGGAGAGCGATGTAAGCTCCTTACGGGCAGTGCTTTGGAAAAGAATCAAAAGGAGGAAAAAATGGCTGTAACAGCACAAATGGTAAAAGAGCTCAGAGAAATGACCGGCGCGGGCATGATGGACTGTAAGAAGGCTTTGACCGAAACCAATGGAGATATGGACAAAGCGGTAGATTATTTAAGAGAAAATGGTATGGCAAAGGCTGCGAAAAAAGCAGGCAGAATTGCCGCCGAAGGTATTGTATTCGTGAAATTATCGGCAGATTGGAAGCTGGCGGTTGCGGTAGAGGTCAACTCAGAAACCGATTTCGTAGCGAAGAATGCCGAATTCAGAGGCTTTGTAGAAGAAGTTGCGGATCAGATCTTGGTGTCTTCGGCAAAGGATGTCGAAAGCCTATTGGCAGAGCCTTGGCTGAAGGACAGCAGCACTACCGTGGAGCAGGTATTGGCTTCTAAGATTGCGACGATTGGAGAAAACCTGAAGATCAGACGCTTTGAAAGAATTGAGTCGGCAGGCGCGGTTGCCGCTTATGATCACATGAACGGCAAGATCGGCGTATTGGTCAATGCAGAAGCAGACGGCGCTAACGGTAAGGTTGTCAGCGTGCTGAAGGATGTTGCTATGCAGGTAGCGGCATTGAATCCGCGTTATGTATCCAGAGAAGAAGTGGATCAGGACTACATTGCCAGTGAAACCGAGGTCTTAAAGAATCAGGCGCGCAATGAAAATCCGGGCAAACCGGAAAACATCATTGAGCAAATGGTCAAAGGCCGTTTGGCAAAGGAGTTGCGTGAAATCTGCCTGTTGGATCAGGCTTTTGTTAAGGACGGTGATTTGACGGTGGCCGGATACTTGGAAAAAATGTCCAAGGAGCTGGGATCGGAAATCAAGGTAAAGAGCTTTGTCCGTTTCGAAACCGGCGAAGGGTTGGAGAAAAAGCAGGAAAACTTTGCCGATGAAGTTGCCAAGCAAATGGGAATGTAATCGTAGAGGATACATATTAAAGTAGAGATGGAATATTAAAAGACAGATTAGAGAAGTCTTTTAAAGCATGGGTCAAGTATTCAGGCCCATGCTTTATTTTTTTTCTTTAACAAGTAAAAAACGAAGAAAACTATAAAAAAGCTATTGCCAAGCAAATATATTTTCTTTAGGCTAATAAATTTTAGCTTAAAAATACAATACATAGTTAAATGCTTGCAATAGCTTTTTTATAACTAAAAATAGGTTTTTATAAGTTGCTTTTTTCTAGGCTTTCCTTCTGTGGATATCGGAAGGGTTTGCATTTCATTTGTCTATACCAGATTTATGTTGATTATGTGTAGCTCTGGCAAGAAATTTTGATTTGGCATAGCAAAGGGAATGTTTAAAAGTTAGAGTTGGAATTTTTATTCCTTTGTTCTAACTCCGGTTTTTTATTTTGTAGCGGTTGACCATAGCCCGTACCATAAGCAGAGCTTGCCATACATTCAATGACATTGCCGTTGTTATTTACAGTAGCGGCAATGTAAAAATTTTGATAAGTATCTTCTGTTTCATTGGTTTTATCATTGTATTTTTTAAATTTTTCAGTTCCTAAGATAACATAAACTTTTAAGCCGTCAACTGTCTTGTATTCTCGTATTTCATTGATAACACCTGTTGTGCCCGCTTTGCCGTATCCGCTTTTAATGTCTGAAATCATAATAAGTTTTCCATCATCAGCAGTGTCAAGCGTCATAGATAAGAGGGAACGATTACTGCTGAGTTCCTTATTTTTGATTTGCACTTCGCTACTTTCAAAGACGAATTCCCAATCATTGACATCATAAGATTGTCGTTTTATGGAAAGCGATTTACGATCCAACACCAATTTTTTATATTCCGAATTCAAATACTTATGATAAAACTTTTTCATAGCATCAATTTCAGACTGCATATTTTTATAGGCCTTTGAGCTGTAATCGTCTTTGGCAATTTCCTGCAATTGCGCTTCGGTCAGCACCGGTAGCTTTTGAATGGTAAACTCATTGCCTAATAATTCATAGAAATCTTCCGTTTGTGTAGTGAAGGCAACAGCAGTCTGGAAGGCGGATTTAAAATTATTTACCTTGATGGTATCTAAGGATAGCTGCTCCAGTTTGACGGAACCGCTGGCAGTGTTTTTAAGCAGTGTCTTAGCTAATAATTCAAAAACTTGTCCTCGAATAAGATTTGTCGTTCCATCTACCACATTTGCCAATCTCAAACCATATTGAACGGCGATTTGCTTTGCTGCCGTTGGATAGTAAATATCTGCGGTATCGTAGCCTAAACCTCTTATTAGGAGCAGAGCGGCTTGATTATAAGTGATTTTTTGTCCTAAACCAAATTCATGCTCGCCAATTCCACTGGTTAAACCTTTGTGATAAGCCAATTCCACATAACGATATGCCCAGTGATTGGCAGGAACATCAAAGAATGTCGGTTTCTCCGGCAGTTTAAAATTCTTGTCAGCATCCAACGATTCCGACAAACGAACCAAAATAGCAGTCATTTCTTCTCTGGTGATTTCGTCGGCTTCTTTAATTTCTCCGTTAGAGCCGGAAATAATCCCCAGATCATATAAGATTTGTCCATAAGTCTTTTCATTTTCTGCCGATACGGTAAGAACAAAAAGAAAACTCGTCATTAAGAAACAACATAGAAATAAAAATTTTTTCATGATCTACTCCTTTATATCATTTTTTAAATATATGTTGCCTATATATTATCACATTTTTTTAGTCTTGTGCAAGAGAATTTGAAAAATGATAAAAAATAAAAATCTAGTTCTTTTCTAAGGTTTAGAATGAATAAGCGATTAAAAATATAGCCAGAATTGGCAAGTATTTTGAAAGTCTTAAATCATATAATGAACAATATAAGAAAGAACAAAGTTCTTTTCAATATTAAAATAAACTTTGCCAAAAAAGATTAAAGCAGACGATAAAAGTGTATTACTGGGGAGTAAGTATCGGCTATTTCTTTCTTTAAAAAATATATCATAAACTTGAAATCGTTTTGCTCTTTAAATTAAGTAGCCCAAAACAAAAAATAGAGTGTACTTTCATCTAAAAATGCGATAAAAATAACAGGCTGT
>JBGZBY010000107.1:0-4543 GCA_041844915.1 Eubacteriales bacterium | reverse complement strand
GTCAAAGAGAGGGGGAGATAGCTTTGCGCATCAAATCTCCGCTTGCTTCCAGCCAAAAGCGGAGATTTTTCAAAAAAATTGGAAAAAGGCTTGACTATGACATAACGTGATAGCGTATACTCATAATTGTCAGGAGGCGATGAAATGTATTTGATTAAAAAAGTTAGTGAAATTAGCGGTGTATCGGTGCGCACTTTACATCATTATGATGAGATTGGATTGCTGACTCCTCAAAAATATGAAAATGGGTATCGATGCTATTCGGAAGACGATATGTCTGTTTTACAGACGATACTGTTTTATAAATATTTGGGATTTTCCCTGAAGCAGATAAAAGAGCTGCTAAAGCAAGAGGAAGGCGAGCTGTTATCTCATTTAAAAAAGCAGCTTATTTTGATGAAAAAAGAAAAACAAAGGCTTCTGACATTGCTAGATACATTGGAAAGGACCATTCGGTCTAAGGAAAGGAGAATTGCTATGTCAGCAAAAGAAAAATTTAACGGCTTTACCTATCAGGATAATCAAAAATATGCGCAAGCGGCAAAGGATCGGTATGGACAGGAGGTTGTGGAGAAAGCGCTGGAAAAGCAAAAAGGAAAAGAGCAGGAGCTTACGGAAGGCTTTAATAAGATATTTTTTGCTTTCTCTGAAAATAGGTCAAAGGGATTAAAGGCCACAGCGGAGGAAAACAGGCAGCTGGCAGAAAAGCTGCACGGACATCTTTGCAAATACTCTTTTGACTGCCCGTTAGACGTATTTTCAAGCATTGGCCATGGATATGTTAAAGACATAGAATTTAAAAACAATTTGGACAAATTTGGAGAAGGAACGGCACAGTACGTATGCGATGCTATTCAGCAGTATGTAAGCCAAAAAAAGGAAATAGAAGGTAAGAAGCTATAAAATCAAAGAAGGCTGTGAGCTTTGCATAAGCAATTATATGCAGGCTCCGCTTTATCAAAACCGCCGGCTCAGCCGGCGGTTTTGATTGCTAGAGTGCCGCCAAAGCTTATGGCAGTAGCTTTTCACTGCTGCCAATGAGCTGTGTCATTTTGTTGCTTCTATTGCTTTCGCTTGCTGCCAGAAATTTACAAAGAAAAAATCAAAACATAGAAGAAAAAATTGTCGAAGGATGATATAATAGCAGGGAAAATATAAAATGAGCCTGACCGAGCTGCGCATGAGCATTTGGCTCCGGAAAAGACACTTTAAAGCGTGAGAAAACGCTGAGACATCAATAAAGGGCCGTGCCCTCCGCGCGTCAAGCCGTGTGCCGGACCGCGCATTAGACCGCAGAGCAGAGAACTGATAAAAAGGAAGGAAAATCATTTCCATAGGGGAGGAACAAATGGAATTCAAAAAGCTGATTGCACCGACATTGAAAGAAATGTTTATTGAAAATATACAGGGGATGATTTTATCGGGAGAGCTGGAGGAAGGACAAAAGCTACCGCCGGAGCGAGCGATTGCCGAGTCGATGGGCGTAAGCCGAGCGGTAGTCAATGCCGGTATTGTCGAGCTGGAAAGAATGGGATTTTTGGAGGTTCAGCCGAGGGTTGGCACCTTTGTGGCGGATTATCGGCGCAAGGGAACCTTGGAAACCCTAAAGGCAATTATGTATTATAATCGAGGTAGAATGAGGGATGAGGAGATCCGTTCCATTTTAGAGGTTCGGGACGCGCTGGATAAGCTGGCAGTCAGATGTATTGTGGAGAAAGCTGGCGATGAGGAAATCGCTTATTTAAAGGTATTGGCCGAGAATATCCAAAAGGCGGAGAGCAATGAAGCTGCTGCCGAAGCGGCATTTGAATTTCAGCATGAAATGGCGATGATTTCTCGCAATACGTTGATTCCTCTGATTTTCCGTTCCTTTTACTTTTCGGTTATTTTATTATGGGAACGCTTTTGCAGCCTGTACGGCAGAGAAAAGCTTTCTTTTATCAGCTACAAAACATGGGAAATGCTGTCAAGGCGGGATGCGGAGGGTGCAATTGCTTGGATTGAGGAATGCACGAGGGAGGTTACCAGCGGCGAGCGGCAGATTTATTATTAGAGCGGGTTTAGGAGCCTGTCGATTGGTAGTGCCGTAGTCCGAAGCGCCATAAAAGATAGCAGGGAATCAAAAAGAGAAAGCCCAAGCCGGGGAAAAAGCAGTAGAGCGGATTGCTGCTTTTTCCGGTCAAATACAGAAGCGGATAGTATTGAAATACTGCCAGCGGCACGACATAGGTAAAAAAGCGTAGCACCTCATTGCCATAGACGGAAAGCGGATATTGTCCGAATTCTCTTCCGCCGTCGGTAAAAATATTCATAAATTCTAAGCCGTCCAAGGTGAAAAAGCAAAGAGCGGCATAAATCAGAAAAAGTCCGGGCGCACCGAATCCGGCATAAAGGGAATCGGAATAATAGCGCCAGTCAAAAGCTCCGTTGCGGACAAAAGCACCAGACGAGCGCCGGAAGCATTGAGAGTATAGAAGGTCAGGATATAGACGAACATACTAAAGATTACCACCACCAAAAGACTAAGCGCCGAGCTGAACAGAAAAAGAACAAAGGAAGAGGGACTTTGGGGCTCGGCGCGCCTGTTTTTGCCATTTGCCGCTTCTTACAAATACCGCCGCTTGCGAATGTCGCTGCCAAAAAAGAGAAGCGTATCGTATTCGCCGAGAATGCGGGAGGTGATTCGCTCGGAGTACACCTTGGAAAGCTGGCTAATGGAAAAATTAGTGGAAATAACAGTGCATTTCTGTCCATTGATCCGCCGGTTTATCGCTTGAAAAAGATCGGACTGGGTAACGCTGGAGATCACCTCGGTGCCCAGATCATCCAAAATCAAAAGATCGCAGTCATAGAGAGACTCCATAAAATCATAATCAACCAGCTCTTCTCCGTGATGAAAATGATATTTTTCAAAAAAACCAAAAAATTCGGGTGCCGACAGATAAATGACAGAAAAGCCTCTGTCTAAAACCTCTTTGGCAATAGAGTTGCATAAAAAGGTCTTACCCAGACCGGAAGCTCCGTATAAAAGGAGATTGTGATATTTTTGTCCGAAGTCGGAGGCAAAGCGCCGGCAGGAGTCAAAAATTGTTTGCATATTTTCGCGGGGACTGACGCCGTATGCCGGCTCGACGGCAGAATCATAGACCTCAAAGGAAAAGCTGCCAAAATTTTGCCGCTCCAAGGTTAGCGTCAGATTGGATTGCTGATAGGCTCGCCGGATAAAGGCCTTTTTTAAGCAGCTGCAAGGGGATTGATTCGGTAAAAAGCCGGTGTCGCGGCACTCGCCGCAGTCATAGACCGGTTCCAGATAATTTGCCGGCAGGGAATGCGCTTGCAAAAGAGAAATCAGCTCATCTCCGGTGGATTGCTGCAATGCCGCAAGCTCGACGGTAAATTCAGATTTTTTTTCCGGAAAAGCCATGGTCTGCCGAATGAAAAACGAAGCCTGTTCCGCCAGTCTTTGGCGTAGGGCAAGTGCCTCCGGCAGGGCTTGCCGGATATGCTCATAATGCCGGTCAAGCGTTTGCTGATTGTGCTGCCGCCGCTCTGCCAATTCCTTTAAGGCCTCCTGCAAATACTTTTCTCTCAAATTCATTGCTCCGACTCCTTCTTTTTAATACGCAGCGCCAGAGCCTTCTTTTCGATGGCGTCATAGTCTTCGCTGCGCTGGGTGTAATTATTAAAGCTGGTAGTTTTGGCTTCGGCGGTTTTGCTGCTGCCTAGCTTTGCTGCCGGAGCAAAGCTTTTTTTCGGGGCGTCAGCCTCCGCCTTGTCAACCTGCTCCCGACTGAAAAGCTGCTTTTCCCTCCATGCCTTCAAAATGCTGTCAGTATAATTCAGCTCCGGCTTTCCGGTTTGCAGAATTGTTTTTTCGCAGGCATAAACGATCAGATCCATCGGCAGGCGATATTCCTTGATCCATTTGTCAATCATCCTTACCTGTGCCGGAATCGGCGCCAGATTATAGATGCCGTAAGCCTTCAGCACGGTATAGTAATAGCTGGGATAGGCAGCCAGATATTCCTTGGCCTGTTCTACAGTTTCGATATGATTTTCATGCCAGTTGATGGCGATTTTTTCAATATAGTTCAAATGGGTATGATTTCGCTCGGCGCAGTATTCGATTAAAAAGTAGATCAGATTGTCGCTCATTTTCAACCAGTCCTTCAGACCAAGCAAAATATGCAGGTCGTTTGGAGTAAGATTTTTTTGCAAAAGAGTTTTCGTATAAAAAATCAGCGGCTCGCCGTCTTTTTCTTTGGAAAATTTTTCGATTCTCTCGGCGGAATAAGCCGGCCGGCGGTCAGAGATATCCTCATCCGGCTCTGCGCCGGGAAAAGTTTCATCAGAGTCGGCTTCGGGCTGCTCCGGCGCAGAGCTCAATTGCTCCGTCGGAACGGGCTCCGGCTTGGTGGAAAACGAGCCGATTGGCTCAGCTGGAGCAGAAGCCGGCGCAGACGACGGCAATGCAATCGAAACGCAGCGGTCATTCTCCATTTCGCAGAGCAGAAGCTGTTCCTTCGCCAAGTGCTGAATGGCG
>JBGZBY010000106.1:0-42356 GCA_041844915.1 Eubacteriales bacterium | reverse complement strand
AGGGATTTGCGTTCGACCCTAGCACATGCTTTGTGAACATAGGTTTATCTTTGCCTTAAGGCATGTGCGAGGGTTTGCCTTAGCGACTGATTTGTCAACACCGAGAGGCAGAAAATCCCGTAGGGATTTGCGTTCGACAGTGAAGAGAAAGAGTAATTAAAAGGAAGATGAAAAAGGGGCAAACCGTAAAGAGAAAGAGCAATTAAAAGGAAGATGGAAAATGGCAAACCATAAAGAGAAAGAGTGATTAAAAGAAAGATGAAGAAAGGGCAAACCTCTAGTTGCGGAATCAGATTAGAATTTGATTAAAAACCAGGAATATCCCTTCTCACACTTAAGGCAGAGATAAGCCGGAATTTATAGGGAAATGCCTCGCAAGGATTGCCATACAGCCCAACTTTGTCATCCCTTTTGCGGCGCTTCACCGCCGCACTCCCTTTATGCAATAAAAAAACCATCTCCTTGCATAAAGTGCATAGAAAATGGTTTTTTATTCATCGTTCTGATACTGGGCATACTGGATTTGAACCAGTGAATGCAGGAGTCAAAGTCCTGTGCCTTACCGCTTGGCTAATGCCCAAGAAAAAGCGCGAAACGGGATTCGAACCCGCGACCCTCGCCTTGGCAAGGCGATGCTCTACCACTGAGCCATTCGCGCATAAGAAAAAAATATTCAATTTTGGTACCGAAACGCTTGTGGCCTGCCTCGCCATGCTTTTATTTTTCCGGCAACAAAAAACATTATACCAGAATCCCCAAAAAAGTCAAGCCCTTTTTTAAATTTTTTTTAGCCACTGACACAGGAAAATTTTTCAGCCTCTTCCCTTATCAGCATTCTAAATTTATTTTTATAATGCTCAACACTTTATTTTACAGCTTTTAATTTTTCATCCCAAGCAATACCAATGCCTGATATCCATATTCGCTCTAAGTCATAGTAAAATACCCCACCCTATTCCCAATTCAAATCACCGCCGTTGTAAGAACCGACCTCCTGCTGTCTGAAAAATCGAACTGGCTATTTCCTGTTTGTTTGGCCTTTTACCATATTTATCAGCTTTTCCCTTTGGAAAAACCATGCTATGCTTCTCTTACGAAGTAACGGTCGATACAGCGGGCGGCGGCTCCAATGGCTCCTCCGTATTCGCCCAGATCAATTTGTACCAGCCTTAATTCTTCGGTGCTGGAACGGAAAACATATTGATGAAGCGTTTCCTCTATCATTTTAAAATTCTGCGGATTCATGAACAGAGGGCTGCTCAAAAAAATCAAATGCGGATTCAAAAAATCGACAATATTGGCAAGCGCTATCCCCAGAAAAAACATAGCCTGCTCTAAAATCCGGCAAATCACCGGATCCCCATAAAGCTGGGCATCCATCACCTGAGCCAATGTCAATTTATCCGGAGCGGAACATTTTTTTGATAAATAAGGACTTTCCCCCTGCTCCATGGCCGATCGCCCTCGCTCTAAAATAGCATGAACACTAGACAGGGATTCCAGGCTTCCAGCCCTGCCATATTTTTCAGTGGACGGCCCTTTGGGATCAAGAATCATTTTCCCTATTTCACCGGCAGCGGCATCCTCGCCGCGAAAATTTCGATTGCCCAGCACGACGGGACAGGCAATACCCCATGCAACATGACAGAAGGCAAAGGTCGAATATTCCCCCAAAAGCTCCGGATGAAACAGACTGATCGCACTTGTTCTTGCTCGGACATTGTTTTCAATCACCACCGGCAAACCAGTTTCTTTTTTGATATGCTCGGCAAGCGGCTGATCACGCCAGCTGACTCGTTCCGCGTCAAGACTTTTCAAAGTGCCTACATGCGAATCCACAATTCCTGGCATAGATATACCGATACCCAGCAGGCGATCCCATTCGGAGCTATGCTTTTGCCGGATTTCCGAAAGCAGATCCAGCAGACTTTGCCGCATGATTTCATAATCCTCCGAAACGACCTCAAGCGTTCCCTTTACAATAAGCGCTCCGCGTAAATCGGTAATGCAGTAATGCGTCATATCTCTGCCCAATGAAATGCCCAGCGCCAATCTGGCTTGCGGTACCAGATCAATGTTGATCGGCTTTCTGCCAATGCCATGGTTTTGAGGAGCAACGCTTTCTGCCGGCAACTCCTGAACGACCCCTTCCTGTATCAGCTCCGAAACAATATTGGTGATCGTCGGCGGAGTTAACTCCAGCTGCTCGGCAATCTCGACACGGGAAAGCGGCGCCTGTCGATATAATATCGTTTTAATCGCTGCTTTATTCTGTTTTTTTAGCTTTGCCAGATTTCTGCCTTGTACTCCGCTCATTTTTATTTCCCCTTGCTTTTGCTTCTCCAGTATGTCCCGCGTGTTGCTCCCTCATTTTTTTAATGCAGTCTTTTAAGCGAATCAAACACCTATGCTTTATATAAAATCGTATTTTTTCCTGATAAATTCTTTCTTTTTCCTATTTTCATCATACCCCAGAGCTTTGCAAAAGTCAAGAAAGGGGAGCGCAGAAATTCCGTGCTTTTATCTCCGGCAGATATTCATCCTTTTCCTGTTTGGTCGGAAAAACTTTAAACGCTGTCGCCCTGTCCTACGCTTCCTTCGGAAGCGATGGGGCTTACGCTTCCTTCGGAAGCGATGGGATTATAGATCATAGAAGTGCTTTATTCTTGAGTGCTGCGGTGTTTGCAGGAAGCGCTTTATTTCTTTGATGATATGATCCGATACCTCCCTGCCCTGTCCATAGGGAGTTTGCCGGCAACGGCTTTTTTCCTGATGCTCCGGAGTCAAAGCTTTGGCAATTGCCGCTTTTATTTCTTCTGACTGCGGCAGGCAGTCAATCACCGATTCCGCCCGCAGTCTACCCTGCTGACGACTGCCGAGATTGACCGATGGTCTGCCCATGGTCGGCGCCTCTAAAATTCCGCTGGACGAATTGCCCAAAACCGCTTCGCAGTATTTCATTGCACTCAAATAGCGGATCAAGCCTAGAGATGAGTACAGCCGAATCCGGTCGGGATGCTCCGCCTGATATTCCTCCCATTTTTGATTGATTCTCCGTCCGGCAGCATCGGCATTGGCTTTTGTGATTACCAATAAAATATCCGGAAACGCTTCGCATGCCTTAAGCAGCTCCTCTGCCTCTGCCGCCGCATCCCCCTGTTCCAAAGTAACCGGATGATAGGTTACCAAAAAATATCTCTGCTTTCGCGCTATTCCCAGCTCCTGCTCTATTTGCTCCCGACTCATCAGAGTCTGCCTGCGAATATTTTCCGCGCCGGTATCTCCGACAGCAAAAACCGTCTCCGGAGCTTCTCCCAGCTGAATAACCCGCCTTCGATAAGCTTCGTTCGCCGTAAAATGCAGGCAGCTCATTTTGGTGATGCTGTGCCGAAACGCCTCGTCCAGGGCGCCTTCCGTCACCTCGCCTCCGGCAATATGAGCAACCGGAATTTGCAGCGTATAGGCGGCGCTGACTGCCGCAAAGATTTCATAGCGATCGCCCAGGACTACCACCATATCCGGCGCCAGCTCCGTCAAGGCATCCGCCACCGAAATCATGGTCAGGCCCATACTCTTGCTGATTCCTGCCGGCGTATCGCTGCTGAGCAGCGTATCTATTTTTTTGGTAATCACCAGACCGTCCTGCTCAATCTCTCGGTAGGTCAAGCCGAATTCAGGAGATAAATGCATTCCCAGCGCCAATATTTGCAGCTCCAGCGCCGAATCTGCCGCCACCTTTTCCATAATTGGCTTTAGTAGTCCATATTCGGCTCTGGTCGCCGTTAAAAAGCAAATCCTTTTTTTCATAATTTTACCCATTTCTTTTCTGCTTCCATTTCAAGCTCCGCTTTGCTCTCTCCGCATCGCGCAGGAACCTGCTCCGCCTTCTCCATACGCAGCAATGCTCCCCTCAAACCTCCTCCGGCAAAGCCCGAAAAGCGCTTCGACAAGCAGCATTTTTTCACAACTCAATCGGTTCATCCCTGCCAAAATCTTTAGCGGCTGTTCTGCCCAGCACCTTATACCATTTCATCGGACTGATTCCCTCGCCTGCTCTTTTGACCGTAATGTTCTGCTCAGTAAATGTTTCTCCCGCCGCAATATTCCTAGCCGCCACAATGGATTTCCTCGCTACCCGCCGCGTTTCCAGCTCCATCTCCGTGGGCGCTTTGACCCCGCTTCCCAAGCAGCGCTCTATCCGGCGCACCTGCTTGACCATCTCTGCCAGCTCCTGCGGCTCCAAGCTTGCCCTGTGGTCGGGTCCTTCCATAGTTTTATCTAGGGTAAAATGCTTCTCTAAAACCACCGCCCCCATTGCCACCGCGGCAATCGGCACGGCAATTCCTTCGGTATGATCGGAATATCCAATCGGCAGCTGCAACTCCTGCCGCATAGTCTGCATCGCCCGCAAATTGACGCTTTCATCTGGAGCGGGATATTCGGTTGTGCAGTGCAGCACGATAATTTCTTGTCCGTTGCGCAAAATCTCCAGCGCCTCCTTGATTTCCTCCGGCTCGGCCATACCGGTTGATAGGATAATCGGCTTTTTCAAGGCGGCAATTTTTTCCAAATAGGGAAGATTGGTGATCTCGCCTGACGGAATCTTCCAAATCGGCAAATCCAGTGAGGCTAAAAAATCCACGCTTTCTAAATCAAACGCCGTCGATAAAAACAAAATACCGATTTGACGACAATACTCCTGTAGCTGCCGGAACTCTTCATAGGAAAGTTCTAAGCGGCGCAGCATCTGCGCTTGACTTTCCTCTCTGCCAATATTCACCGTTTGGTAAGCAGCCTGCGCCGTATGCGCGGCAACCAGATTTTCTGTACGGAAGGTTTGAAATTTGACTGCGTCCGCGCCCGCCTGCTTGGCTTTATCCGCCAGCTGCTTGGCAAGCACCAGCTCGCCATTGTGATTTACTCCGGCCTCAGCAATAATAAACACCTTATCTCTCATTCTCTTGCTCCCTTCGCTGTCGCCGGCACTCCGACAACTGTCTGCTGCTCCGGCACGTCGCCAAGCACAACCGCTCCGGCTCCCACAACGGATTTTTCCCCAATTTTCAGGTTTTGCAGAACCGTTGCCCCAACGCCGATCAGCACCTCTCCGCCAACTTTTACCCGACCGCAAAGTCTGGCCTCGGGATTTATCACCGTAAAATTCGCGATTTCCGCATCATGCCCCAAAAAGGCGCCATAATTAAGAAGATTAAAATCTCCAAGCAATACGCCGACCGATATGCTTACCTTTTCCTGAATCACATTGCCCATGCCCAGCCGAGCATTTCGCAAATTGACAGAGGGATGCACAAAATTGGGATACACCAGCTTGGGAATCCCCTTTATTTTCTCATAAATTTTCCTCTTAACTGCCGGACTGCCCATTGGAATCGCCACTCCCAATATAGCAAAGCCTTCCGCCCATTCCCAAAATTTGCTCTCGGACAACACCGGATAGCCATCCAAGTCGCTGTCTTCCTGTTCCCCTTCGGCAATCAGCCCCTGCACCTGATACACCGGCTGGCGGCAGGCAGAATTAATTTCTTCTATCAAATAAATCAATTCCCTTGAAACATCGCCCGTTCCAAAAATAGCCACCGGCAAACCCTTCCATTTCATCCCTATGCCCCCGTTCTGTCAGCGCTTCATGATTTTTTATTTTTTCCGCGTTTTCTCTTATTTCCGCCGTTCTCCCCTTTTCCATTCCGCTTCAAGCCCTCTCTGACCTTTTTCCCATTCTGCCGCAGCGCTCGCCTTCCTACTTCTGCGCCGCTTCCCAACACTCCTTTTGGAAACACCTGTATCGCTTCCTGCTAACAAGGATTGTTCGGCAGGAAAAGGGAAACGCTATTCCCTAATCTCCAATTCGGTCATCATCTTTTCCATTTCCTCAATTTGTCCCATATCCAGCCATTGCTTTTCCTCTATCGTATAGGTTCCGACTCTTTCGCCTTTGCTTTGCCAAGCGGCAATAATCTCCGGAAAACCAATCGGAGTATCCTTTGACAGCTCCTCGATCACCTCCGGCTCAACCACATAAAAGCCTGTATTGGTCAAAAAGGACATCTCCGGCTTTTCCTTCATGGAAAGGATGCCCCCTTTTTCATCCGTTTCAATCACGCCATAGGGAATTTTAATATTTTGCTTGGCACAAACCATCGTAATCCGATTGCCGCAATCCCGATGGTGACGGTAAATTCTCTCATAATCGGCTTCCACCAAAATATCGCAATTGGTCAAAAAAAAGCTGCTTTGGATTTTCCCCTGCAAAAGGCTTAAGCCTCCACCAGTTCCCAGCGGCTTTTCCTCCTCCGCATAGTCAAGCCGATAATCCTTTGCCGATTCGCTAAAATACGCCTTAATCATATTTTTCTTATGATTGACCACCAGATAAAACTGGTCAACGCCAAAGCTGCGAAAGCGATTGATAATATGCTCGGCAATCGGAATTTCCCCAATCGGAATCAGCGGCTTTGGCAGGATTTTGGTATAAGGATAAAGTCTGGTACCGAAGCCCCCCGCCATAATGACGGTTGGAAGTTTCAGCCGATCACCGGAGCGAATTTCTTCATTGTTTCGCAAAAAAATACCGACAATCCGGCGTTCTTGGTTCAACATGGGAATTGCGTCAACCTGCCACTCCCGCAGCTTTCTCTGCGCCAGCTTCCTGTCCTCTGTAAAAAGCCATTTGGGCTTGTAATTGGCTGCTTCCTTTACCGGTCTTTGTAAATCTCCGTTTTTTAAAATCCAGCGACGAACATCGCCGTCCGTCAAAGTCGCCAAAAGCCTTCCGTCCTTCTCCAAAAATAAAGTTTTTTTCCCAAGAACATCCAATCTTTGCATCGCGTCAATAATGCGAAAGCTCTCCGGAATCAAAAAATCCCTTAAATTCATTCCTTCCTCCTGCCCTGCCTGTCAAAAATATCCTTTTTGTCCGCTTCTATTCTCTTTGCCCAATTTCCTTCAGCACCTGCAACACCCGCCGCACATCCTCTGCGGTCAAATTGGAGCTGCACGGCAAATTTAAAACGCGGCTGCGATAGACCTCGGCTTTTTCGATCTGATAGCTGCGACTCCCCCAATATGGCTTTTGCTGATGAATCAGCCCCCAAATCGGTCTGGTCTGTATCCTTTGCTCCGCATAGCGCTGCATCAGTTCCTCTCTGCTGAGCGGAAACGCATCGCCAAGGTACAGGGAGTAGAACCAATAATTCGGACGAATATCGGCTTGAAAGTGCAAAAGCTCCAGCCCGTCCAACTGCGCAATTCCCTCCCGATAAAGTTCATAATTTTCTTTTTTTCGACAGATAAAGTTCTCCAGCTGTTCCAGCTGCGCCAATCCCAGCGCCGCCTGCAAATTGGTCATGCGGTAATTGTAGCCGATCTCATCATGCTCAAAGCGGATTTCGTCTGATTTTGCCTGCTGAGTCAAATGCTTGGCATGGCTGCTGTCCGCTTCCCGACGAGCCACAATCATGCCCCCGCCGCCGGTGGTGATGATCTTGTTGCCGTTAAAGGAATACACCCCAAAATCACCAATCGTACCGGCATATTTTCCGGCATAGCGTCCACTTAAAAAGCGGCTCCCCAAAGCTTCCGTCGCATCCTCTACCACCTTTAGTTGATAGGTTTCGGCGATCCGCATCAAACTCTCCATATCCGCCAGATTTCCAAAAATATGTACCGGCACGATCGCCCGAATCACCCTGCCCGTCTGCCGATCGGTCAAAACCCCGTCAGAGAGCTCGCATTCCTCACGACAAAAACGCTCCAGCTTCTCCATATCCATACATAGGCTGTCGTCGCAATCCATAAAAATCGGCTCCGCACCCAGATATTTCACCGGATTTACCGCTGCAATAAAGGTTAGAGTTGGTACGATTACCGCGTCACCTTCCCCGATTCCGCAAAGCTGCAAGGCCACATGCAGCCCTGCCGTGCCGCTCTGGCAGGCAACCGCCCCGCTCGCTCCCAGATAAGCCGCTATTTTTTCTTCAAAGGCGCTTACAAAGGAGCCCGCAGTAGAAACCCATTCTCCGGTCACCGCTTCGGTCACATATTTCAATTCATTTCCTTTTAAATTGGGTACTGATAAAGGGATAAATGTCGAATTCACGACTGTGCCCCCCTTCCTAAACATTTTTTAGCTTTTTCAGATAAATCCCGCCCGAGAAGCCTTCTCTCCAGCTCCATTTTACCTTTTGCTTTTTCCACAGCAATGCTCTCTGCAATTTTGCCGTCGTCCTTCAAAAGGCCCTTCCAGCTCCAAGCTAAGAATACAACAAATTTCCTCAAGCCGCCATAGTAAACCAAGCACTCCTCCGCTTTCTGCCTGCGCCTTCAGCTCATCCAAGGTCAAAACCGCAAATTTAAATATTATAAATATCCGCTTTGTAGCGCTCCAAATTCTTCCGGAAAAAGTCAATTGTTTCCGCCAGCCCCGCCGCCAGATCATAACGCGGCTGCCAGCCAGTCAAGGCTTTGATTTTTTGATTGGAGCCAAGCAGCCGATTGACCTCGCTTTTTTCCGGGCGCAGCCTTTCCGCTTCACACTCGATTCTCGCCTGCGGATTGATTTGCCGGATCATTTCCTGCGCCAGCTCGCCGATGCTAATCTCCTTCTCCGTTGCAATATTGATTTCCTCACCGATAGTCTTTTCCTCGGCGGCAATCGCCATAAATCCCTCTACCGTATCCTTCACGTAATTAAAATCCCTTGTCGGAGTGAGCGCCCCCAGCTTAATCGTTTGGCAGCCGCTCAAAAGCTGGGTAATAATCGTAGGAATCACCGCGCGCAGCGACTGCCTTGGACCATAGGTATTAAACGGACGAACAATTGTTACTGGCAGCTGAAAGCTTCGATAAAAGGACTCCGCCAGTCGATCAGCGCCGATTTTCGTGGCTGAATAAGGAGATTGCCCCTGATAGGGATGCTTTTCATCAATCGGCACATATTGCGCCGTACCATACACCTCGGAGGTCGAGGTAACCAATATCCGCTGAGGCTGCAAATCTCTCGCCGCCTGCAGAACATTCAGTGTTCCCTTGATATTGGTATCGACATAGGCATCCGGCGAATGATAGCTAAAGGGAATCGCAATCAGCGCTGCCAGATGGTAGACCATTTCCATCCCCTTCATAGCAGTTCTGACACCGTTGGGATCCCTGATATCGCCGCTGAATATCTCAATTTCCCTTAAAATCTCCTTTGGCAGGGTATCCAGCCAGCCCCACGAATTAAAAGAATTATAATATACAAAGGCCTTTACCGCCTTTCCAGCTTTGACCAGCTCCTCCGTCAAATGACTGCCGATAAAGCCGTCCGCTCCGGTTACTAAAATTTTTGCCATATCGCTTTGCTCCTTTATCTATATCTGCGGATTTCTGCTCTCCGCCTATCTGTGGTTCTTCCTCCGGCGCTTATCCCTTCCGCCTTCTTTCGGGATTTGCCGAAGTGTGCGCTGCATGATGAAATCAATTCCTCTAAACCCCGCTGCAAAGCGCCCCGATTGCCCGAAGCTCCTTTTCTATTTCAAAGTGTAATAAATCCGCAATATAAATGACATCCTGTTCCATCAAGGGCTTATGGAGCAGCTGCAAATCCTCCTGCAAGCAAGCGTGATGCGTTTCCAGGGCCTGCGCCTCATCGCTCCTTTCCTGCCCCAATAGCAGAGAATAAAGCAGCTCCAAGGCAGGAAAGCCAGCCGAAATATCGGCGACTAGGGAGCTTAATCCTTCCCAGTCCTCCTTGTTCTCCTGAAAGCCATAAAAGAAATCGCTCAGCCGTTTAGCCTCCTCGGCAGTCCTACGGCTTGCCGCAGCTGCTTCTCCTGCCACGAACCGAGTATATTCGGCAAATGTCAGCGCCATTACCTCTATAACCTGAAGCTGTTCCTCTCGTTCCTTTAAATAACCTTCAAAATCCTCCCACACCTCTTCTCCATCCACAACCAAATAGTTTAAAAGCAGACCTTCCGCCTCCAGCTCTGCTTCTATTTCCTGCCAAAGCATGCCGGCGGTCCATGTTAAATATTCCTTTTCTCTTTGACCAAACAATATCTTCATCTCCGCTTCCTTTCCTCGACATACTCCTTCATAGCTTCCTCCATTTTTTGGTAATCGCCAACCAGCATTCGATAAGCCTTCTCATAGCTGTTTAAAAATCCTCCAAACTCGGCGACAATCGTTTGCGCCTGTGTTTTCGGATCGCTGATTTCATTAAAATGCTCAATCTTTTCCACCAGATTCTTATATTCCATGTTTTTCCAGGAAAGAACAAAAAGCTTGCTGAAAATATTTTCCTCCAAGCGCTTCAACGAAAGATTCAGCTTGATATAAGCCTTTTGCAGGCGATTATACCTCCCAAGCTCAGCTTCCTTCTCAATCTCCCGTAAAATGCTTCTATAATTGGCAATATATCGCTCCAGCAGATCGCGTTCAACGGCAACCTCTTTGATCTTATCCTCCAAATGCTTCAGATCGTAGTCTTCCCTTATCTCATCACCTTGGAAAAGAAAAACCGAATCCTCCTTCATTTCCTTCATCAGCTCTTCTAATTCCTTAAATTCGGCACCTTTAAGCTGAATCCCACCCTTGGTGGAATTATACACTTCCACGTCCTTTGCAGAACGAATCACCACCTCTAAATCATCCTTCATCAGCATATAAACGGAGGCTGTCCGCATCAGATTCCCGTAGACATCCTTTGCTTCCACCGAATATTGGTCACTTTCCGCCGAAGGCATTTCGGCAAAATAGGTAGCACCAGAGCTGTAAGTTTTTTCCCCCTTGATTCCCAGATTCTGCCCCACAAAAATAATCCGGTGAAAGCCCAAATTTACCAAGGTATCAAAGGCCAGTACCGATATTGTCCTGCCGACTTGGCTCTTGGGCAATTCTTTTTGCGTTTTAAAAAAATAATTATGAACTCTGACCTCATCCGTAAAAATCGAAAATGCCTTGCCCGGATAGCCCTCCAAGGACTGATAGCCTATTTCCGTACCAAAAAGCAAGGGAATCTCGGTAATCCCCCTGTCCTTGATCTGCTGCAATACTCTTTGATTCTCCGGTGTCGGATCATAGGAAAATACCGCATCTGGAAAAATATCCTGTGCTAAAAGGGAGTTGACGGCGCTTCCTACCGCAAAAATACCCGCCATTTTCTTCTCCTTAATAATGCGCAGATTTTCTATTTCCTCGTCCAGCGATGGGCCAGCCGCCACAAGAATTGCCGTCTTCCCCTTAAATTGCTCCATATCCTGCCAAAACAGATTATTTCTGATCAATATCTCTTTTGTGTTATTTATTGCCGAGGCGACTATCGGTTCACCTAAATTTCTCATAGCGAATCGAACATCCTTCTCTTTTTTAAACCCAAGCACATAGGCTTCCTGAAAATCCTGCCTTTTCTTTTTAAAAAAATGACTGTAGCCCTTGAGATAGCATACCACATTTTTTCTGTTAAATTTACGGCAAAATTCTGACAGGGACTGCTCCATTCTGTGAAAATCCACTTCTATCCCGCCTAAATTCTTGAATGGCAGCTCCTTCAGCTCGTTTTCCTGTAAAAAGCGATATAAAATTTCCCGATCCGGCTCCACCAAAAAAAACTTTATTTCCGGATAACGGCGCAGAGCCTCTTTGATATGATAGCCCATCCCCACTCCATAAAAAATCACGCTGCTGTCGTTATTAAAATCGGGATACGAATCAACAAGCCGAGCTGCTTCATATTCCGGATCATAGCGAGAGGTCAGATAATATTCTCTGTTCCCCTCGGTCAGCACTAAAATCGTTTGCCCATTGCGAGCCTTCTCCATGCGAGTGCGTTCAAAGCCCTTTTTTTCCAAATCCTCCAGCTCCTCCAGCAAAGTCGGATTCAATTCCCTTATCAACGCTTTATTATAAATCGACAGCATATCTTTCCCTTTCTGTAATATCGCCGTTATTTTTTCTCCCTATAAATATCGGCCCATCCCCGGTAAATTCAAGTCCCTGCCGTGCCAAATCACAGAAAAAAGAAAGTTCTCCTTTCTGCACCTCGGTCAAAGCAGTCCGTCCTTCTCGCCCAAAGCCGGCTCCTCCCCTTCACGCTCAATTGTCAAATTCCCAAAGGCCTTATTCCAGCACCTACAGCTTCCTGCCAGACAGCTGCTGAGCCGCGCCGGGAAAGGAAAAAAACAAATTTTTCTGCCCCGCTCCTTTGCCGCCATATCCATCAGCTCAGAGGTGGAGCGATAGCTTGCGTCCTGCGGATGTAAAATCCCCCGCGCTCTGCCTTGAATAATTTCCTTTAACGTCCGGCAAAGCCCTTGTATGGAAATCACACTTTTCTGATTTTCAATTTTTGGAAAAAAAGGAAAAGCCATCGCCAGCCTTTGCAAAGCCGCATAGCTTCCCTTGGCCTTGGCTCCGTAAACCATCGGCGGCCGCACGATGGCTACCGCAAAGTCCTCTGTCGTCATAGGCAGCAGACATTGTTCCGCTAAATATTTGGAATGCCCATAATAGGTTTCCGGACGCGGCGCCAGCGTCGCCTTGATTTTCTCATAGCTTCTTCCGTAAACCGCCAAGCTGCTTAAAAAAACAAATTGTCCGACTCCGGCGGCCTTTGCCTTCTGCGCAATCTGCACCGGCAAAACAGCATTCGCTTCAAAATATGCCGGCCAGCCCAATTTCTTTTCATCCCTGTGTACCAAGGCGGAGCAAAGCACCACGGAATCGTATCCGGCAAAATTCCAAGTCTGCCATTCTCCTTCCTTGCCACTGACGCAGTCCGCCAAGAATTTCTCGCCGCCGGCGGAGCGGCTGGAAAGCTCCAGATATTTTTTCAGATTTTTCCCGATATAGCTGTTTTTTCCGATAATCAATACCTTTTTCATATTTTGATTCCTTCCGCTGCTTTTTTCCTGCTTTCGTAAAAGTTTTCCCAAATACTACCGCTGGCGCGAAAACTGTTTCCTTCGGCAAAGGATGACTTGTTCCTTTGCCTCCCGCCGTAAAACTTCGGTTTGTAGAAAATGTGCTAGGCTCGAAGCAAATGCCTGCGGTATTTTCTGACTCTCGGCGCTGGCAAATCAGTCGCCTAGGCAAACCTACCCCAACATCCATTTATATAAATTTGCCATCGCAGCACCGTTCGCACCCCAAGTCCTGTCATCCCTTTTGGAAGGTCGCCCGTTGTTCGAAGTGACCGTAGGGAGCAAGTTTCGACGTGCCTTCCAAAAGGGATGACAAAGTTGGGCTGCATGGCAATACTGCGAGGCACTTCCCTATAAATTCCAGTTCGTTCCAGCAGCTCCTTTTCCGCTTGCCATAGAGATGTCTTTTCCATCCTTCGGCAAGGGCCTTTAGCCTCGAATCCCTTCGCCGGTAATCACCTTGATCACCGTCATAAAAAATATCCGTGCGTCAAAGCGTAGGCTGACTCTTCTGGCATATTCCACATCCAGCCGAAGCTTTTTGACCAAGGGAATCTCATCCCTGCCATTGATCTGCGCCCAGCCAGTCAAGCCCGGCCGCAGGCGATTCACGCCATAGCGCTCCCGCCCAGCAATCAAGTCATATTGGTTCCAAAGCGCCGGCCTTGGTCCAATCAGCGCCATATCTCCTTTTAAAATATTAAACAGCTGCGGCAGCTCATCCAGACTGGTTCGACGCAGCCATTTGCCTATGGGAGTAATATATTGCTCCGGATCACCCAGCAAATGGGTCGGCACATCCCTAGGTGCATCGATTCGCATGGTTCGGAATTTCAAAATCTCAAATTCTCTTTTATTTTGTCCGATTCGTCTTTGCCGAAAAAGCGCCGGTCCCGGCGAAGTCAATCGCACGACGACCGCCAGCACTGCCAAAAGCCAGCCCAGCGCAAGAATTGCCGTCAGCGCCAAGCCCATGTCTATCAGCCTTTTGCCATATCGTAAATACATAAATCCCTCCTGCTTTTGCCCTTTATCGTTCTTCGACTGCCAAGCCTACTCAAGCTTTTTCTTTCCTTGAACCTCAGTTCTCTCTACTGCCTTCTTTCTCCGCTCCCTGCCTATCCAACCCTGCTCTGGTACTTCTCCAATGCCGAAAGTCCTGCTCTGCAAGCTTTTGCTCTCCCTAGGCCTCGGCTCTCTCTACCCGCTTTTTTTCGCTCTGTCTTATTTTGACTTGATGATTCATTGCCAGACCAACTCCCATCAGCCCCCAAAAAACAGGTGCAACCGTGATCGTCGAATCATTAAATACGGAGGATACCATATATCCCAAGCTACCAATCAGCACCGCCGCTCCGATTCTGCTGAAATAATCGTCAAATTCCCCTTTCCAGTAAAGCTTTAGGCTTTGCAGAAGATAAAGAATATAAAACGCCAATACCGACAGCATCGACAGCACTCCGGTCTGAACAGCGACCTGTAGATAGAAATTGTGCGGCCGAGTGATCAGAGTGTCCTCAAACCTATTATACGCCTTGCCTAAATAGTCGTGCTGCGGGAACACTAAAGTAAAGCTATCCGCGCCGGCTCCCAAAAAGAAATATTTTTTCAACAGGGGCATCGTTCTCGACCAGATGTATCCGCGATAGGTAGCAAAGCTTTCATGCTTCTGAAACAGTCCTTTTTCAATTTCAACCATTCGATCCGCCTTGTTAAATCCGGTTACATAATAAAAACCGCTTGCTTCATAATAGAGATGCCAGTCCTTATGCTCGATTGTCCATTTCATTTCCACCGCACCCTCGCCGTCCGGAAAAATCTGCAAGGGAATCTCGCTAAAGCTGCTGTTTTCAAAGAAATAGGTCTGACTTCTCTCATCGTAGCGCGTCGCAATCTCCTGACCGCTTTCCGAGAAAAGCCGAAAGCCGCCGGCCGCTTCGCTGTCGGCAATCAGCTCCGCCGTTTCTCCCTTATAGGTCAGACGAATTTTATCCTTATCCGCCGTCATAGCCGACAGAGCATAGTCAGGATTCTCCGGAAACTGCAAAGCCGCTCGCAATCTTTCAAAAAAGCTGTTTCCCATGAACAATACCATCGCTGCAATAAACACTGCCGCTCCGCTCAGTCCTAGTGCTGTCATTCTCTTGTTTTGGAGTAATTTTTTCCGGAAAAGGAGCAGCATCAAAATCACGGTAAAAATCAGGGTAATAAAAGCAGTTTTAGAACCCGAACCAACCAGACATATCAGCAACCCCAAAATCAGCAGCCCGTACCAAAGCCTCATTTTTTTATCCGAGCAATTAATAAAAAGCGCTGCAATTACAGGCAGTACCAGCGATACGTACTGTCCAACATAGTTGGGGTTATACAGGGAAAGATACACCTGATTCAAGGGAAAATTAAATTGCAGATTTCCGCCGGAGCGCTCGTATAGCTCCGATGGCAAAATCATTCTGACTCCCAGCTTCGTGCGGAACAGATCATTGCCGCTAAATTGCAGCAGACCTAAAATACAAAGCAGGGAAACTCCGCATAAAAAGCCAATTTCTAGGGCTTTCATACTTTTTTCTCCGGAGATCGCCCAAAAGGTGTAGATAACAATCATGCCGTAGGTCAAAAGCACAAAGAGCGACTCGAATTGCTCATGCGCTCCGCTATAGCCATAGCTTGCATAGGTCGACAACAGGGTCGACAGCAGCGCCAGCGCCAGATAAGCCAGCAGCGGAAACAAGGAAATATCCCATTTCCACACTCCATTCTCCATCCCAAAGTCGGCTATTTTAGCTCTAGTCTTTTTCGTTCTCTGCTCTTTGCCCTTGAAAAGGACTTTCAGCAAATGATAGCTTATTATCAGCAGCATAATCACTCCGGCAATCCCCAAAGCCTGCTGCTTAAACTTCAAAAACAATTCCCAGTTTTCTTCTCTGTTATCAAACCACGCATATTGAGCAAGCCCGATCTTATACTTGACCGCCCGCACCAAAAGAGGCACCACCGCCATAACAAAAATACTTGGCAGCACCTGCCAGCTACTCGTTCCCGCTTCTGCTTTTAAGCTTCCGGCTATTTTATAAGCTCCCTCACTGCTTCCCTTTCCTCTTATTATCTTAGCAGCATTGCTCTTTTGCTCTGGGTTATCCGTCTTTTTTGGCTCCTCCGCTATATATTTTTTTTCACGAGCTCTCATCATTCTTTCCTTTCCTCTTTGTTTTAAAAATATTATAGCCGAAAATATCGAATTTTTCCAGCCCAAAACGCAAAAAGAGCGGAGAAATTGTCTGCACTGTATTTCCCTGCGCCAGTTTTATCCGGCTTTTAGGGCGACATATAAGACCTTCTCCTGCTCCTTTATTATTTTCTCCGCAGCCAAGGGAATACTTGAAAATTCAGCGTTTATGGCGCTCTGTCATTTCTCGCTTTATTCTTCCGCTCCCTTCCCATTTCTGCGTCCACAGGGAAGGGCTTTGCATGCAAACTCCTATTCCCCGTAATAGGGGTTTAAAAGCAGGGATTCGTCCCGCTTTGAAAGCCTTTCCCAGATTTCCTCCGCCGAGGGCAGGCTCTGTAAATAAGCCTTTGCCACCTCGTCGGTAAAATCAGCGTTGATCGTATATTTTATTTCTCTCGCCTTGTCCTGCTTTATCGGCATAATCTCAAAAATCTCTCCGGTTCTTATTCTCTCTGTCAAAGAGTCCTGCGCTGCCTGCACTGCTCGCATGCCCAGATCGAATGCCTCAATCCTGCCCGCCTGAGGCAAAGCGTGATAGAGCATATCTCCGGCATCCAGCTTTTCGCTTAGCATATGAATGGTTGCGCCTACCAGCTCCGGCATTCCCATATAGGTCGCCCAAAAGTTACAGGAGCTTCCCCTAAAATAAGGGCTGATTCCCATATGAATATTAAAGGCGCGATTTTTCACCAAAAATTCAATCAGCTCCCCTTTAATAAAGCTTGCTCCAAAGACTACATAGCAGTCCGATTCCAGCGCTTCGGCCAGGGCTGAAAGCGGGAGCTTATTCAAATCCTTCATCTTGATCGCCATCGAACGTACATTGGACGGCAAAAACTCAACATCTCCAAAAATATTTTTTTCCGCCTGAATCACTCTTTGAAAATAATCGCGCATGACCTCTGAATTATTGAAAAAATCTTTGACAAGGCCAGGAAACACCGTATTGCATTCCTGTACGGCGTATACCGTATCGGCAATTCCTGACAATTTTTTCAACAAATGAATATGTCTTGGCTGATTACTTGTAAATACCGTAATTTTCATTTTGTAACCTCCTAATATATTAATGAGCCTCTCGCAGCAATTCTAATAGCCATATCCCATACCCACAAATCTTTGTACGGGAATAAAAAATACCATCATCTTATGCTTTTTAATATCGGATAGGTAATCTCGAATTAGCATTTAAGCCATCATCAAACTGCACTTTTATTCTTTTTTCCTTCAATCGCCTTTTACTACTTCCTCCGCCTTTTTCTTAATTCTTTGCAGCGCGTTGTCAATGGACTTGACCGGCCGCTGCAAAAGCTCCGCGACCTCTTTATAATTAATGCCGCTTAAATGAAGCTGCAATACCTGCTTTTCCAATTCGCTCAGCTTCCCTAAAAGCTCCTCCTTAATCCGAAAGCTCTCCTCCTGCCCGATAATCAAATTTTCCGGATCCTCAATCCGATTGGACGGAACATAAACCAGCATATCCTCATCACTGTCTTCTTCTTCAAAATCAAATGCCGGCTTGTTCAAGGACACATAATTATTCAGCGGTCCATGCTTTTTCCGAGCCGAACGCTTGACCGCCGTAATAATCTGGCGCGTGATGCATAATTCGGCAAAGGGAAAAAAGGCAACATTTTTCTGCGCCTGAAAATCCCGAATCGCCTTAAAAAGCCCGATCATGCCCTCCTGCGTCAAGTCCTCCCGACTGCCTCCATTGATAAAATAAGAGCGAGATTTTTTTTCGACTAAAGGCTTATAGCGGCTGAACAAATAGTCCATTGCTCTGTTATCTCCCTCGTTGACCAGCTCTAAAATCTCCTCATCCGTTAATTTTGAATAGTCCTTCATATCCATCCCTTCTTCCTGCCTATTCCGACTTATTTCCCGCTTCGGCAGCGCCCCTTTGGCTGTCAATCCCGCCCTTTCACGCAAGCCTTCCTTCTCCGGCAGTTCCAAAACTCCCCGCAGTCCTGCTCCTCATTAAAAACGGCGCTGGCGCAAGGCCTCATAAATCAAAACTCCCGCCGAAACCGAGGCATTGAGCGAATCAATTCTCCCAAACATTGGAATGGATACGATAAAATCACATTTTTCTCTGGTCAGCCGCGACAATCCCTCGCCCTCATTGCCTATAACAATGCCAAGCGCCCCTTTTAGATCCGCCTGATACATAAGCTGTCCATCCATATCCGCTCCGGCAATCCACAGTCCCTGCTTTTTTAAATAATCAATGGTTTGATTCAAATTGGTCACCCTAGCCACTGGCAAATACTCGATTGCTCCGGCGCTGGTTCTCGCCACCGTTTCCGTCAGCGATGCCGAGCGCCTCTCCATGATAATCAGGCCATGGCAGCCCGCCTGATGCGCGGTCCGAATCATCGCTCCCAGATTGTGCGGATCGGTAATCTGATCCAGCAATAAAACAAAGGGCGCCTCTCCCTTTTCAGCCGCCGCTTTCAAAATGTCCTCCACCTCGGCATACTCATACTCCCTGGTTATCGCCACCACTCCTTGATGTCTTTCCGGACAGTAACGATCCAGCTCTTGCTTTTCCAAATAGCGAACTCCTATTCCTGCCCTTGCTGCCAAGGCTGCCAGCTCTTCGACATTTCCGTCCCTTTGCAAAAGCAACTCCTGTACCTCGCCGCCTGCCTTTAGCTTTTCCAGCACGGCATGATAACCGCCCAGCCGCAGACTTCCGTCCTTGGACGGCTGATAGGCTCTCTGCTTCGTTTTTTCATTTTTATTATATTTTTTTCCCATTGCCCTGCTCCAATCTTTTCTTTTTATTCGCCTGCTCTCCCTTTTCCCGCCAGCTGCTGCGCACATTTCCCTCTGATTTAGCGAGTTTCATGACCTACTTAGCTCTATTTTGCTGAATCCTCTCCACTTTTCATCTGCTTACAGCCATTTCCACTTTTTCGCATATGCCAAAAGCTTCTCGCCCCTTGGCAAAATCAGAATTTCTTCAGCGGTAAAGCCCCGCAAAACGCCCATAAGCAAAGCATATATCGGAACTGCCGTCGTAACCGCCAAAATAATCGCCAGAAAATTTCCCCGTGCCCCTCTCAAAACAGCTGTTACGGCTTGATAAGCCAGCCATACCATTCCGCCCATGCCCGCCGAAGCAAGCAAAGGCTTCCACAAAATTCTGCCAAAATCCAGTTTAAGCTCCGTTCGCTTTTTCAAAAAGAAATAATTGATTCCGAAGATAACTGCAAAATATATCAGTGACGACCAGATCAGCGCCGCTGCTCCCAATCCCGCTTTAAGCAGAAGCACATTGCCGCCAAGCTTAAAGGCAACAGCAAGCAGAACTGCCAGCAGCGTTTTGTAATAGCCGGACAGCCCCTGCAAAATACTGCTTACGCTCTGAGCCAATATCATAAAAAGCATGCATACGCTGTAAATCTGCAAAAGCCCGGCAGAAATCTTTTCTCGGTACAGCAGTGTCAGAATCGGCTCCGCCAAAAGAAAAATGCCGACCATTGCCGGTAAGCCCATTTTCATAGCCAGCTGCAACGCCATGTTAACTTTTTCGTTCAGCTCCGTCTTGTTCCCACGCACCCCGGCAACAGCAATTGCCGGTAAAATACTAAACGCCAGCGCTGCGCTAATCGCCAGCGGCACATTGATGACCGTCTGCACCGTCGTAACGCTGCTCAATGCTGTTCTGGCTGCCTCCTGTGATTCTCCCATAGAAGTATACAGCTGATAAATCGTCGTCGAGTCAATAAAGCCCATGATAGATACCATAGCCGAAGAAATCGTGACAGGAATTGCCACCCATAGAATCTTTTGCAGCAATTCGCCTTTTTTTTCGTTATCTGGCCTTTGCGCTTCGGATGGCAAAAACTCCCTTCTTTTCCTATAGTATTCTCGAAGCAGGTATAGCGCTGCAAGCACAAAGCCAGCGGAAATCCCGATAGAAGCCCCGCTAATACTGATATAGCCCGGCAGCTCCCATTTCATCATCAGAAATACCAGACCAACCCCCAAGGCAACCTTAGCCACATTCTCAATAACCTGACTGACCGCCGTCGGCAGCATATCCTGCATTCCCTGAAAATACCCGCGAATAGCTCCGGAAACGGCAATCAATACCGGCGAAAGCGAGAGTCCCCACAAAACATAGCGAATCTCTGGCTCCCATGCAAAAATTTCAGCATAGGACGGCAAAAAAATAAAAGCTATGCCCACGCATAGTCCGATCGCTGTCGAAAGCAAAAGCCCTGTCCGGAAAAGCCGATGTGCGCGCCAGATATTCCCCGCCTCCCGCTCCTCGGCCACCAGCTTGGAGATCGTAGACGGAATACCCACCAGCAAAGCTGCCGTCAAAACCAAATAGGTCGAATAAATCGTATTGAAATATCCCATGGTCTTTAAGCCGACCATATTCGTCAGCGGCAGCTTATATAAAATATTGATCAATTTGACGATAAGTCCGGAGAAGGACAGAAGCATCGTTCCCGTGATTAATCGTTTTGTCTGCGTCGTCATATCAGGACACCCCTTTGACCATTAAGGCAACCAGCCGCTCCATCTCTCCCTTTAAAAAAAGATAACCGATCAGTGTTTCCACTCCAGTGGCTATTGCATATTCCTCGCGGCTGGAGTGCTTCGGCACATGCGTCGTTTTGGCATTTCTGCCACGCTTAAAAACAGCGGCTTCCTCTGCCGTCAGCTCATCTTTGATTTTTTCAAAAAATTCTGTTTGTCCTCCGGCTCTGACAAAGCTCGTTACTCTTTCATGATACTGGCTGGATTGGGTATTGCCCTCCGCCACAACCATATAGCGCACAAACAGATCGTAAATATTGTCCCCCAAATAAGCAAAGCTCAACGGAGAATAGGTCTTAATATCCTTGGGCAAAATCTTCAGCTGCCCTAAAAAATCTGCAAAAATATCCATAAAAATCCTCTAATTTGCTGCTATCAGCCGTTCCGGAAACTTCCGCCCTCGGACAGAAGCCCGCCAAAAATGAATGCAGCATATCTCTTATATTCTCTTATATTTCACGCCTTCTCTGGTATCCTCCAGCACAATTCCGCTCTGCAAAAGCTCCTGCCGAATCTGATCCGCTCTGGCAAAATCCTTGGCCTTTCGGGCATTTTGACGTTCCTCAATTTTTTTTAAAATGTCCTCCTCCAAAAGGATTTTTTCCTCCTCCAGCTCCAGACCGAGAACATAGCAAAATTCTTCAAACAATCGCAGATAAGCCAAGCGCTCCTCCGCCGTGCTCTCCTCGCTCAGCAGGGCATTGCTTTGACGGCTCAGCTCAAAAAATGCTGTAATCGCGTCCGGAGTATTGAAATCCGCCTCCATTGCCCGAACAAAGTCCGTCTTGATACCTGCCAGCACAGGAAATTGTGAAAAGTCCTCTGTATCGCTCCGCCATTTCTCTCCCTCCTGCCAATCCTTTGTCAAACCCGCCGTCAGGCCTTTTAAACGATTGTAGGCATTGCTTAATCTGGTCAGGCTCTGCTTTGCTGCCTCCATCAGATCTCGGCTAAAATTCAGCGGCTTACGATAATGCGCCGAAAGAAGCAAAAAACGAATGACCGGATAACGATAATCCTCGGCGATTTCTCTGACCGTAAAAAAATTATTCAGCGATTTGCTCATTTTCTTATTATCTACATTGATAAAGCCATTATGCATAAAAAATCTGGCAAATTTTTTGCCGTTGGCACATTCGGATTGAGCAATTTCATTTTCATGATGCGGAAAGATCAGATCCGTTCCGCCCGCATGAATATCAATGGTTTCTCCCAAATATTTCCTCGCCATCTCCGAGCATTCGATATGCCAACCCGGCCTGCCATCGCTCCAAGGGGCGCTCCAATATGGCTCTCCCTCCTTTTTGGGCTTCCACAGCACAAAATCAAAGGGACTTCGCTTTTGCTCATCCACCTCAATCCGACTTCCGGCTTCCAGCTCCTGGAGTTTTTTGCCCGACAGCTTGCCGTAATCGCCAAATTTCTCCGGCATAAAAAAGACCGAGCCATCCTGTTCATAAGCATATCCCTTTTCTATCAATTCGGAAATCATTCGGATAATTCCTTCGATTTCCTCCGTTGCCCTAGGATGAATCATCGGCAAGGTATTCAACCTGCTGTAGTCCTTTTCTATTTCCGCAATGAATTTTTCGGCATGCTCTGCTGCCGTAATTCCCGCTTCATTGGCACGATGAATAATCTTATCATCTATATCGGTATAATTCTGTACAAAAATGACTTCATAACCGCTATACCGCAAAAAGCGATGTACCACATCAAAAACCACCACCGGACGGGCATTTCCGATATGCATATGATCATAGACCGTCGGCCCGCACACATACATCCTGACCTTCCCCGACTCTAAGGGCTGAAAGATTTCTTCTTTTTTGGATAGCGTATTATAAATTACAAGCATTTATTTTCTCCTTCGCAGCATTCCTGATACAAATATTCCAAATCCTTCGCATTAAGGCCTCCGGCTCGATGTTCAAGATATCGCACCCTAAGCTTCAGCTTACAGATCTCCTTGCGAATCGGATCCGGCAAATCGACTTGATTTAAGGTATCCTTCGGCGTTTGATGATCGCGGTTTTTGACCACCCGTCCGGGGATGCCCACCACCGTGGAGTAGGGCGGCACCGGATGCAGCACTACCGCACCGGCACCAATTTTGGAATCATGTCCAACGGTAAAGGAGCCCAGTACCTTCGCACCGGCGCTGATCATTACATTGTCCTCTATGGTCGGATGTCTTTTTTTCCATTCCTTACCCGTACCACCCAAGGTAACGCCCTGATAAATCGTTACATTATCTCCAATAATTGTCGTTTCTCCGATTACTACGCCATGTCCATGATCAATAAAAAGTCCCTTTCCAATTCTTGCCCCCGGATGAATCTCTATACCGGTTCGTCTGGCACTCCAAACCGATATCATCCGCGCCAAAAAGAAAAATCTTCTCTTATAGAAATAATGCGCCAGACGATAGTGCAGAATCGCATGCAGACTCGGATACAAGAACACCTCCGCTCGGCTTTTAATCGCAGGATCTCTTTCCGTAATTACCTTTATTTCGTTTTCAATACTTTGCCTGATCCTTTTCCACATCTTTTCCTGTGATCCTTTCTTTCTCGATTCGCCCTCTCCTATCTGCCCACCGGCTTTGCCGCTTCCAAGCTGGTTTCCTTCCTGCATACCTGCTGATTGGGGGCTTTTTCCTTTTACAGAACTGCATTGGGGGCTTTCCTTTTCGGAATATCCCATGTTTTAAGCATTCCCTCTGCCCACTGGCTTCGCCGCTTTCGAGGACTTTCTCTTTTTACAGAATCGCCATCGGGAGCTTTCTCTCTGGGAATGTTCTATACCATTACTGGCTAAGGCTGGATATCCTGCCTTCGGCATAGGCTTTTTTATCGGTATTCGGGTATTTCTCCAGCAAAAGCTTAAATGTTTCAACCGCTTTTGCCTTATCACCCGCCTTTTCATAGGTTCTGCCCAGAAAATAAATGACGTCATCACTAAAATCAACTCCGGCATCATACTTCATCGCCAAGGTCAAATCCTGTACCGCCTTGTCCAGCTGATTTTTACTGTATGCCGAATATCCACTGATGTAAAGAGCTTGGCTGACCTTGGGAAAAACCAGCTGCTTTAAATGGGCAACCGCATTATCTACCGTAGAATTTTCCGATAAAGCAATCCCAAACAGCACCTCTGCCGCCGCGTTCAAATCATTGTTTAAATATGCCCCCGCCGCCGCAATATAGCCATCTGAAGCAGCAGATTTTTGTGCCGCCAGCTGCACCTCTTTGACCATGGCGCGAACCTGCTGCTCCTTCTGCTCAACCTCTTTGGCGATTATTTCCTTTTCTTGCCGCAACGCATTATTTTCTTCCTGCAAAATAACAATTTCCTTCTTCAAGTCCTCCGATTTATCTGTCAAAAGGCTTTTTTGATAAGGCCACACCAAAAAATAAAGCAATCCTGCTCCCAAAAGAATCCCCAGCCCCAGAGTTGCAATCTGCTGCAAGCTTTGATTAATAACAATCTGCCTTTGATTTTTCTGCCGTATTCTCTTAGTTTCCTCCTCCGGCGAAAGGATTTTTTCCTCTCCGACCTTCTGCACCAGCTCAGCATAGTATTTTCTGGCCAGATGATGATTGGCATCGATTTGAAGAACTTTCTGCAATTCCCGCTGAGCATTCGCCGGATCCTCCGCCTTAACATATAAAAGCGCAAGCAAAAGATAGGCTCGAATAAAGTTGGAATTGAGGGCAACAACTTTCTTTAAATTAATCAGCGCCAAGTCATAGGAGCCGCTGCGAATATATTCCAGGGATTGATTATATTTCTTAATGGTATTGTCTACGGCCTCCAGCGTCGTTTTATTCTTTTTTATCACCTCCAAATATTCTGAGGCGATATTATTTTCCGGAAAAAGATTCTGGCTCAACACCCATTCGCTCAATGCGGCGACGGTTTCTCCAATTTCAAAATACACCAGGCCTAATAAATTTCTGGCGTCTTTATTATATTTATTCAATCGAATGCTCTGCCTTAAGATATCTGCCGCTCCGCTTAAATCTCTGGTTCTTGCCTTCTCCAGACCCAAATTGTAGTACAGCTTGGATAGCTGTTCCGCCTTTTGGTATGAAGGATATTTCTTTCGGCAGACCTCGCATTTCAAATCTTCGGTCAGGGCATTCCCACAGCGAAAGCATCTTCTACTCATGCGACGGCTTCTCCTCCTTTAGTTCCTTGATCATTTCGTTTAAAATATCAATAACATCCTCTTTTTCATATCTGTAAATGGTGTCCTCCACCTCTGATATATCTGCACAGGGTTTAAACTTTTTGATTTCCTCTTCAAAACGAATCATCTCTTCTCCTTTCTTCACGACATGTGCTTTGGCTCCGCTTTTGCGGCATCCGTTTATCTTCTTCGCTGGATCCAGCTATTTTCCTTCTCTTTGCTGCCGCTTCGGCAATTCCTTTTACGCAAGCCCTTCCGCTGCCGCGCCAAGGCTCATCAGGCAAAACCACCGAAAAAAATGGCAGATCCGACACTACCCCTAATTTTATTCTATGATACCACTATTTCCGCGTTCTGTCAAAGCATTTACCGCCGTTTTGCCGGCCGGATTTTCTCCGGATTTATCGCTCCTTTACCGTTACCTTGACCATATCGCCGGACTGCTTGCCAAGCTTGGCGCGGATATCCTTCTTAAATCCAAGAATATGGCAAATGCTTCCATCCTCCCTTTTTACGCCCATATTGACCAGACTGCCCTCATAAGCTTCCCCATCAAAGGTAGCGCTTACCTTCACCCTCCCCTTGCCGAATTCGGCTTTTACATCCCATGGAAATACCACATAAGCCCCGTCAATATCCGGCACCTTGCAAATCACTGCTTCAAACTCGTAAATTTTCTCATTCATCCCTAATTCCTCATATCTTTGATGCATTTTTTGTTCAGACACAGCTTTTCCTCTGCGCCGCAGGTCTTTTGCCAAAGGCACGCTCCAGCTTACATATACCCCTACTTATTGTATTCCCGCCGACTGTTTTTGGCAAGAGGAAAAAGCCATTCCCCAGCGCCTTTCCGTTTAAGCTTAATCATACTGTCCGCTTCTTTTCCTAAATTTTAGGAAAATCCCGTCTGCATATGCCAAAGCAATAGCTCGCACTCCTCTTATCCCCATCACCAGCCTAAATAGCCAGCCGTCTGACTTCCCCTGCGCCCTTACTCTTTTCTTTGCTGATCAACCCCTTCTCAATATAAATTTTAATATTCGTCTTAAATTTAACGTTTTTTTATAATTAAATTTCATTATTTTGCCGATAATGCCTTATATATTACCTGAATTGTTTCGCCGACAAATTCCGACAGGGCAGTTTGCCTCTCAAGCAACCGCCGCAGCGGGGTACATTCAATTTATTTTTTATTTTTATGGAGGACACAATGGGTCAAACAAAGAAAAAATTTCAGTTCAAAAGCATCAAATCAACGCTTACTCTCGCCGTCGTCGTCATGCTTGTCTTTTCCAGCACCCTCCTGGTCGGGGTCAGCAGCTTTCTTGCTCAAATCTATTTTACCGGACAAATCAAAGAGGATATTCTGATCATAACCGAGCAGGCGGCAAATATGATGGAGCATGATCTAAACGCAACCGAGCTGCAAATTCAGGCAATCTCCAAATCCTGGGCGCAAATGAAAAGCGCCGGAAAAAGCGCTATCGCCAATTATTACGAGGCTTTGGCCAAGGAGCTTGGCTTTATCGAATTTCTTTTTGCCCAGCCAAACGGCGATGGGGTAAATCTAAATGCAGAAGCGGCGACCTTTAATATTGCTTCCAGAGAATATTTCAAGCAATCCCTTCAAGGCAAAGTCTATGTCAGTGAAATTCTAGTCGATTTGGTCAGTAGGCAGCGAATGATTGCCGTATCTGTTCCCTATTATGAAAATGGAAAAATCGCCGGCGTCTTTGCCGGAATCAAAAATGTTGATTTTATCAGCGATCTCTGCGACGGCTTTCAGTGGAAAAACTCCAGCATTCTAGCCGTTTATACCCCCGCCTCCCAAGTAGTCGGCCATCCTCAAAAAGACTTGGTTGAACAGGATCTGAATATTTTAGAAAAAAGCAGAAGCGACAGCAGCTATGCCTCAATGGCTCGCTTTTTCTCGGAAAATGCTCTGGCAAAGGAAAGCGGTATCGGCGAATATGAGCTGCATGGTGAAAAGCAGATTGCCGGCTTTGCTAAGGTTGCAAAGCATGACTTTATCGTTGTCGTTTCCGTCCAAACCGACGATGTGCTAGCACCGCTTCGCTCGCTGTTTATCTGGCTAGCGGTAATCTCTCTCCTTGTTCTGATTTCCTTCCTTTTAATTTCCTATTTCCTCTTTGCCGGTCAAATCGCATCGGTATTTATTAATTTAAAGAAAGATATTGAACAGATCGCCCAATATGATCTGGCAGCAAAGTCTAACAGAGATTATTCCCAGCGCTTAGACGAGGTCGGCGATATCTATCGGGCAAGCCTTCGCCTTAAGGCAAATATGATTGACATCGTCAATAACATCAAGCATTCGGTTGAGAATTTAGACAATGCCTCTCATACTTTAAGCGAAAAATGCGACTCCGCCAATCGAACTGCCATGGAAATTGCCCGCAATGTCGATGATATTTCTCAGGGCGCGACCTCGCAGGCAGAGGACACACAAAACGGCGTGACCCAGCTGCAAAGCATCAGTCTGCTTTTGGAGAAAAACAAGAGCAATTTAAACATCTTGGAAAGCGTTTCCGACCAGACCGAGGAATTGAAAAACGAAGGTCTGGAAACTATGAATCATTTGCTGACATCAACGCAGAGCAATAAAAATATTTCTGAGGACATCAAAGCCGCCATTGATCAAACCAAACGAAGCGTTGACGAAATCAAGGCCGCCGGCGAAATGATCCGCTCCATTGCCGATCAAACCAATCTGCTTGCTTTAAACGCCGCTATTGAAGCTGCCAGAGCTGGAGAGGCCGGCAAGGGCTTCGCCGTGGTAGCTGATGAAATCCGCAAACTGGCCGAAAATTCCAGCTCCTTCACCGAGCAGATCAATCAGTCGGTTGTCGAGCTCTTGAACCGTACCAACTATGCAGTAGAGAAAATTACCGAATCGGCTTCCATCGTTGAAGAGCAATCCTCAAATGTCGGCAATGTTCAGCAGGGCTTTGCCGGAATCGCCGAATCCATTAACAAGCTTCGCCGCTCCTTGCAAGAAATTATGAGCTCTAACGAAGAAACATTGCAGGCGCAGGAAAATCTCCACAGCATTATGGAAAGCCTGTCCGCTTTGTCGCAGGAAAATGCTGCTTCCACGCAGGAGATTGCCGCTTCCACGCAAACGCAGAGCACCTCCTTCGAGGAAATCGCCAGCGAAAGCCAGCGCCTGATGCAGCTATCGGCTAAACTATCCGACATTGTTGAAAAATTTCATATCTAAGCCCGTAAAAGAATAAAAAAACGGCTGCCCGTGCTCTATCCGGCTACGGGCAGCCGTTTGATATTTCGGCCAAGCCTTTTCCTCCTCCGCTTTCCCGCACCTCATTTTCACAGCTTTTTCACAATTTTCACATAAAAATGACACATTCTCTTTTTATAATAAACTCATTCCTCGGAAAGTCGAGCCCGAAAGCTCTCCCCTTTCCGCAGTTTTCATAAAGCAATATAGATTGATTCGACCGCTTCAGGTTACACTCCAAGCGGCGTACAGAAAAGGAGGATATTATGGAGCAAAAATATAATGATGACAGGATTCCGGCCTTTCCGGAAAAAAGTGAACCTGCTGTCGCTGAACCAGCTACGGAAGCAATCCATACCGCAAATGACGTCAACAGCAATATAGTCTACGGCGCCGCCGAGCCTTCTGTCCCAAACAGCGGCAGCTTTACAGGTGACAGCGCAGCTTCGCAATCTGCCGTTCCTTCAGGCACGGAACTGCCGAACCAAAATTTTTATAGCAATCCAGCGCCGGAGCTGGATCCCATTTATCAGGAGGCATCTATGCCTTATCCGCAAGCAGCATGGTCAGAAAATGCTTATTCACAGCCAAGCCAGCCTTATCCTCAGACTCCGCCGACAGGCAACAGCCCGTATTTTTCAGCACAGCCGAGTCCCTCTGTGGAAAAGCCTTCTCCCAGCTATCAGGAGCTAAAGGAAAGACGGAAGGGCAAGGGAAAGGCTCTCCGCTTTATTGCAGCTTGTTTGGCCCTAGCTCTGGCATTGTACGGAAGCTTTTCCCTCGGTTCTTATCAAGCAGAACAGCGGATTGACTCTAAGTTGGCAGAGCTACAGCAGACGCTAAAAAACTCTGCTGTGGCGGTATCACAGCCCATTTCATCGGCGCAGTCCTCCTCATCGGAAAGCCAGATTATGACGGTGCCGCCGGTTACGTCTTCCGCCCCCTCAGCGATTTCGCCAGTGGTCGCCATTGCCGAACGGGTAGTTCCTTCGGTGGTGACGATTACCAGCAGCATTTCGGCTCAAGCCTCTAGTCTGTTCTCCGGCAGCCAGTCCTCTGGCAGCGGCGTGCTTTATAAAATCGAAGGCGGCAATCTCTACATTATTACGAATCATCATGTAATTGAAAATGCTTCCTCGATTCGGGTCTCCTTCTACAACGAAGAAACCGCCTCAGCCGAGGTTGTCGGCTACGATTCCAGAAATGATTTGGCGGTTTTAAAGGTCAATCTGTCCACGCTAAATGACCAAAACCTGACCTTAGCAACCTTTGGCGATTCTTCTGTATTAAAGGTCGGTCAATTGGCAGTCGCTATCGGCAATCCGTTGGGCGAGGGGCATGATCATACGATTACTGCCGGCGTCATCAGCTCGGTCAATCGTACTCTGGACATTGAAAATATTAAAAATTTGGAGGTGATTCAAACCGATGCCGCCATCAATCCCGGCAACAGTGGCGGCGCTTTGGTCAATGAATACGGCGAGGTTATCGGCATCAATACCGCAAAATATCTTGACGTCAAGGTCGAAGGCATGGGCTTTGCTATCCCCAGCAACATCGCCATAGCCGTCATAGATAAGATTTTGAAAAACGGAAGCGGCGACGCGGCTTATGTCCTCAGCGACGATCGGCCATTTTTGGGAATCGGCTTTTCCTCTATCACCAGCGATATCTATGCCAAGACCGGAGTGCCCTTTGGAGTTTATGTGACCAAGGTTTACGACGGCAGCGCTGCTCATGCGGCAGGCGTGCAGGTTGGCGATATCTTATTTTCCTTAAACGGCGTTCGAATTAAGGACGCGAATATGCTGTTTGACAATATCGGCAAGCTGGAGCTGGGGCAAACCATTAAATTGGGACTGGTACGCGGGGAAGAAATCCTCGAAGTAGAATCAGTTATTACCTCCTTCGGCGAGGTCAATGCCCAGAACGGCGGCGAGCTGAATAACAACTCTCAGGAATAGACCTATCTCTACGGACAAAAGTTTTTGGAATAAAACCCCTTCTACAAAGAAAACCGCGTTTTAAAGCGCGGTTTTCTTTGTGAACTCTTTATCCCTTCCATTCGCTCTGGATAATGCCAAGCTCCGAAAAGGTCTGAATGTTTTAAGTTGGAACTCATTTTGCAATCATCCTATTTCTCATTTACATAAAACAGCAATCGGCTTTTTTAAAGGCTTTTTCTATCTGTGCTGTCCTAAGCTGCATTTTTTTAAAATTCTCCTGCTCTCCGTTTTCAGAAAATAACCACTAATCCTTTATGCCTATACTGCATTAAGTTCCCATTCTCCCTTAACTGCCGACAAAATCCGTTTCTTTTAGAGTCAAACTCTTGTTATGCCTGCACCGCTTTTTTTACTGCCTCTGCTACGGCTGGCACAACTCTTTGGTCAAAAGGATCGGGAATCAGATACTCTGCCGTCAGCTCCTCCGCCTTGATTAAGTCGGCAATCGACCATGCCGCCGCCAGCTTCATATCCTCCGTAATTTCCTTGGCTCCGGCATCCAATGCTCCGCGAAAGATTCCGGGAAACACCAGGACATTGTTGATTTGATTGGGGTAATCACTTCTGCCGGTGGCAATAATCGCCGCTCCGCCGGCTTTTGCTTCCTCCGGCATAATCTCTGGCACGGGATTAGACATGGCAAAAATCATCGGTTCCTTAGCCATGCTCCGAACCATCTCCGCCGTTAAAATATTGGGTGCCGATACGCCGATAAAGACATCCTTGCCCTTGATCACATCCGCCAGGGAGCCTCTTTCCTCCTGCGGATTGGTAATTTCTGCAAGCTCCTGCTTCGCCGCCGTCAGACCCTCATCGCCCTTAGCGATTGCCCCTTTTCTATCCAGCACTACAATATTTTTCAAGCCAAAGCGCAGCAAAAGCTTGGCAATCGCCATTCCCGCTGCTCCGGCTCCGCTGATGACTGCCTTCAGTTCCGCCATTGGTCTGCCAGTAAAACGGGAAGCATTGATCAGAGCGGCACAAAGGGCAATTGCTGTTCCATGCTGATCATCATGAAAGACTGGAATCGACAGCTCTTGCTTCAAGCGGCTTTCAATTTCAAAGCAGCGCGGCGCGGAAATATCCTCCAAATTGATGCCGCCAAAGCCGGGCGCAATATTTTTAACGGTTTGAATAATTTCCTCCGTATCCTTCGTCGCCAGACAAATCGGAAAGGCATCGACATTGCCAAATTCCTTAAATAAAATCGCCTTTCCCTCCATTACCGGCAATGCCGCCTCCGGACCAATATCTCCCAGCCCCAAAACCGCCGTACCGTCCGTTACAACCGCCACCATATTACCCTTGGCGGTATAGCGATACGCCTCTTTTTTATTTTCTGCAATGCGCAGACAAGGCTCCGCCACACCGGGCGTATATGCTGCGCTTAAGTCCTCTCTGGTCTTGACGCCAACCTTAGAGCGTACCTCCAGCTTGCCTTTATGCTGCTCATGCAATTCTAAGCTTTTCTTTTTATAATCCATTTTTTCCTCCTATGTACTGTAAGTCGCTTTCTTAGCCTACGCTTTCCAATTCGCTCTGTCCATCCCGCCTGCTCGGAATACTCCTATCTGCTCCTAACGATCAACCAAAGCAATGAAGGTTTGCCCTATATCTGTTTTTGTTTTATTCCTGCTCTAAGCCTTCCAAGCCGCTCTGCTCTTCTGCCTGCTCGGAATATGCTTATCTGCTCTTACCGATCAGCCAAAGCAATGGCAAATTGTTCTATATCCGGTTTTTCTGCTTATCGCTCGATAGCTTCTATGTTTTCAAGCCAAAGTATTCTGCGTGTTAAATCATTGCCTCCGGATGGTAGAGCCGATCAAACTCCTCCGCCGATAAAAAGCCAAGCTCTATACATGCCTGCTTCAGCGTCAGATTTTCCCGATGAGCCTTTTTAACTGCCTGTGCCGCCTTATCATAGCCGATATGCGGGTTCAGCACCGTTGCCGTCATCAGGGAAAGGCTTAGATTTTCCTTCATTTTTTGTGAATTGGCCTTGATTCCCGATACGCAGTTCCGGTCAAAAGAGCGAATCGCATCGGTCAGCAGTCGTACCGACTGCAAATAATTATATATGATTACCGGCATAAAAACATTCAGCTGAAAATTGCCCTGCGATGCCGCCATTCCGATTGCCGTGTCATTAGCTATCACCTGTACCGCGACCATGGTCAGAGCCTCGCTTTGTGTTGGATTGACCTTGCCCGGCATAATCGAGCTTCCCGGCTCATTTTCTGGAATCTGAATTTCTCCCAGACCACAGCGCGGACCGCTTGCCAGCCAACGGACATCATTGGCAATTTTCATCAGATCCGCCGCTAATGCCTTAAGCGCTCCGTGATTAAACGCCAAAGCATCCTTGCTGGTCAGTGCGTGAAATTTATTATCCGCTTCCCGAAAGGGCAGGCCGGTTCGTTCGCTAAGCTCCTTAACCGCCAGTTCGGCAAAGCCCTCCGGCGCATTGAGCCCCGTTCCGACCGCCGTGCCTCCAATCGCCAGCTCCAATAAGCCCTCTACGGACTGTTCTATCATTTTGCCGCATTTTTCCAGCATACTCCGCCAGCCGGAAATTTCCTGTGAAAAAGCAATTGGTGTTGCGTCCTGCAAATGGGTTCTGCCCGATTTGACAATCCCCCGATTTTCCTCCTCCAGCCGGCGAAAGGATGCAATAAGCTCCTCCATCGCAGGTATCAGCCCTTGCCGGATTTCCAGCGCTGCCGCAATATGCATAGCAGTTGGAAAAACATCATTGGAGCTTTGCGACATATTGACATGGTCATTGGGATGCAGCAGCTTTTTCCCCGCCAGCGCATTGCCTCGCCCGGCAATTACTTCATTGATATTCATATTGGTCTGCGTACCGCTTCCGGTCTGCCATACCGACAGCGGAAATTCCTCCGCCAGCCTGCCTTCTCTAATTTCAAGACAGACCTCGGCAATCTGCTGGCTCCTTTCTTCGTCCAAAAGCCCCAGCCGGGCATTGGCATCTGCCGCCGCCGCCTTGACCAGCGCCAGGGCATGAAGCAGCTCAACCGGCATTTTTTCTGTACCGATATTAAAAAAACAGCGGCTCCGCTCGGTCTGCGCCGCCCAGTAATGCTCCGCCGGAACTGCAATTTCTCCGATGGCATCGCGCTCTATCCGATAAGTCATGCTTGTTCTCCTTTGCTTTGTTTTCTTTCTATTATATCGCATCCCTACCGCTTTGCAAGGGAAAATTTACGGCGCTGCCTTTCCCGTGCAGGATTACGATGCTGCGCGCTGGTTATCGATATCCTTGCTGGCCACTTCGGCGGGTTCAAAAGTTTCCTGTTGATTGTTTTCTCCGACAATTCTCGAATTTTACCAGCTGCTCTGGCCGATATTCATTTTGTCTTCCTTTTTCTATAAATTTTCTTCTTTTTTATCCGATAATAGAATTGCTGCGGATGCGGCGGAATGGAGTTATTATGAAAAATATGAGAAACAATAGAATCAACGATAGAAAATACAATGAGAAATATGGCGGGAAGCATAGCTTTTCTTCTGCACTCAGTCTTGTTCTTGTCTTTGTCTTTTTTATTCTTTTTTACCTGAACAGGCAGCCGTCCTTGCCGGATTCCATGCCCTCGCCGGCTTCCGAAGCGGCCAGCGGCACAGTCGAGATCGCTCCGAACCGAAGCGTTGATTTAAGCCTATCCTATCCCGTCACCGAGATCATTGACGGCGATACCTTAAAAGTAGAAATTTCCGGTCAGATCGAAAAAATCCGTCTGCTTCAGGTAAATGCGCCGGAGCTTTCTGCTGAAATCCCCATGGGCGCGATTGCCGCTGACTTTGTCCGAGGCTTTATCGGCGATCAGCCGATCTTTCTGGAATTTGACCAAGAGCTTCGTGATCAATACGGCCGCCTGCTTTGCTATGTCTACATCGAAAAGGAAGCTTCTCGGCTTTGTCTGAACGAAGCCCTTGTTAAAAGCGGCATGGCAAAGGTCGTAAAATACGGAAAAAACATCAGAGAATATGAACATTATAAGCAGCTGGAGGCCGAAGCTCGCAATAAAAAAATAGGAATCTGGCAGGATTATAATGCCAGTTTCCCTAAATAATCACGAATTCTGCTTACTTCAGCATCTTCTTCAGCCAATCTGTCGCCAGATCTACCCATTTGCTGGCCTCAGCATTGGGGATTCTTTCATGCCTTGTACCGTACCTAGAGCCATCCAAGCCAAATTCCTCCTCCAGCTCCTCCAGCCGCCTTGCGTCTGCCTCGACCTTGCCGGCCTTCGCTGCCGCAAGAAGGGTTGTGAGCTGCTCCAAAGGATACAGCTCCTCATATGCCCTTTCCCTCCATATCTCATTTGACAAGGACAAGCCGTGATTGCCCTCGGAAAAAACATGAAGGGCAAATGAAACCTGCTGCCTACGGCAGCCAGCCGCAAACAAAAGGCTGTTTTCCACCGGTACCGCCGCATCCGCCGCCGTATGCCATAGGAAGCAGGGAGGCGTACTTTTTTTCACCTGTTTTTCCAGAGAATAATATTCCCGCTCTGCCGGACCTGCATTTTCTCCCAGCAGGGCGTTAAAGGAGCCAGCATGCTGATACTCTCCTGCTGTAATGACCGGATAGCTAAGAATCGCCGCATCGGGTCGATTGGAAACCCTACGGTATTCCGAATCCTCCTCCGGCACATCCTCATAGTGCACGCACAGGCTGGCGCATAAATGTCCCGCTGCTGAAAATCCGCACACTGCGATTTTGTTCGGATCAACACCAAATTCCTGGGCATATCTTCTGACATGGCGAACGGCTCTTGACAAATCCTTAAGCGGCTGCTGCCCAAGCGGAGTATCCTCCAGCGGATTAACGGTATAGGTTAAAACAAAGCTCTGGTAGCCCTTATTATAAAAGCTTTCTGCTACAATGCTGCCTTCGCTTGGCGAAACCATGCGATACCCGCCGCCCGGCGCAATAATCACTGCCGGCCGCCCTTCTCCCAGCTCATGCAAATAGCTCATGAGATTCGGAATAAATCCAAATGCCCTCGGATAGGTATATTCCTTTGGGTTCCATATTTCGATTCGTTTTGATCTCATCGCTTCCTCCTTTAATTTCTATTTTTTAAATCCAAGTCCTTCCGCTTTTTCTCCCCTCCTCTGCTATCCTTTCCCTCCTCCTATTTCATTGCCCAGCCATTTCCCTTCTACTTCCGCCGCTGCTTCGGCAATAAAGCCATCCATTTCTCCAGCGCTAAGATAGGGAAATTCCCTGTTCTCGTCTTCCTCCGCTGTCAAATAAAAATTCGTAATATATTTAATCTGCCGAAGAAAGGCCTCGTCCGGATAGAAATCAAAATATTCGTTTTCAAAGCTTTCTATCTTGGCAAAAAGTGTAAAAAATACAAACTCCGGATTTTTCCGCAGAAATATCACATCCTGTCCGTACCAGTCCTCTTTGATTTTCCAGATAAATTGGGGATCCCTAGCTAATCCCTCCGCATAAGGCGGCTCCTGCTTCTTTTTTTGATAAAATCTCGCCCACGCGATATCTGTCAGCAAATGAAAATAATAGCCCAAATAAAAAGGATAGCTCTCATCTTTTTTCTGCAAATATTTCTGCCGGAAATCCTCGGCATCAATCCTGCCATCCTCCGTAGTATGCCAATGCGTAACCTGTTTACTCGGCGTAAATGCGCTCCAGTCCTCATTCGGCACCCCGCAGTCCGGTCCGATATTCCCAACCAAAAATCTCTCATTATTCAGCTCTGGATATTTTTTCATAAAATAATCCGCAATCCGCATATGCGCAACCCATGTCGCCATCGTATTCTCCTTATTGTCAGCTGCTTATTCTGCGTTCCTATGGGACGCTTTTTCTCTCAAAATAGCCCCTTTTTCGGACAGCTGCAAAGCCCCATGCTTTAATCCCGCGTCTAAAGCCAGATAAAGCTTTCTTCTCCCGCGCCAATTTCAAAATGGCATTTGGCAATTCCCAAATCCAAATGACTAAATGGCCCTACTCCGGCAACAGCCTGCACGGTATTTCCCCGCAATATGAATTGAAATTTTTGCTGATTCAGGGCCGTTGGCGCCAGCAGAGCAGCTTCCACTCCCTTTCGGAACCACTCCGGCATATCGCCCTCCGCCTTGGCAACGCGCTCTATCGACTTTGACCGGCGAGCCTTTCCCTGTGTTTGTCCATAGCCGACAGCAATCACCAAATACAGCTTTTCCTCCGCCGTTGCTGCAAAAACTGTTTTCCTTTTGCTGAAGGTGCCGCCGACCCAGCAGGTATTGAGCCCCAGCTGCTGCGCCCGCAGCACGACCTTTTCCCCATAATAGCCGCATTTTTCCTCAATCCCCGCTTCCTTTTTCCCCACTATGGCAATATAATTTTTCACTCCGGAAAATAAACCGTAGCTCGCCAAAAAACCAGCAAAACCAGCTGCTTCTTCTAAAACCAGCTGCATCCGCAGGCCGCTTTCGCGATTGCATTCCTCAATAAAAAGAAGAAGCTCCTGCCTATGCTCCGGCTCTATCTTCCTGTCCTGATACGCCCGAACCGAATGCCGGCTTTGTATCGCTTCCAGTAAAGTCATTCCTTCCTCCTTATACCTAAGTCATTTCCATCTGTTCCCTAAAGCTCTGCCGGCAAAGCGTCAATATGCGTTAAGCTCCGCGCGGCAGTGCTTTTTTCCGTTCTTTCCCACAAGGCAAACCACTCTCTTTTTCGGTCAACGGCTAAATGCTTCTATCGGCAAACTTCCCGCCAGCCCATAGCCGCCATTTCCTCTAAGCAAATCCCTCAATCTGCAAATTCGCGGCTTGCTCTGCTCTCGCTTCCGCCCCACTCCACTACAGTGAAGCCTTTCCGCTCCGGCGTAACAATAAGAGGCTCGATCATCTCTATTTTTTCCGCTGTTCCGTACCACGCCATAAAAACTCGGATAACAGTATCCGGCTCCGGCTCAATATTCAGCTCCGCTTTCTCCATATAAGCCATAGTTTGAAAGCTAATTACATTATAAGGATTTTTCTCCATTTGCGGTAGCCAGTAAACAATAAACTCATTTGCCTCTCTCCTTGTAAGCCCCAGCGCTTCCAACTTCTCTTCTAAGAATTTTGCCGTATTTTCCCCTTTTACACAATACCCTGTGCTAAAATCATATTTCGCCCTTGTTTTTCCCTCCCAGTAAAGATAATTGTACTCCTGTCCATTTAGGTCTGTCAAAATTCCTTCCGGCACAGCCTTTACTTTCCACAGGTTTTTCTCGTCAAAAGCAGGATAAACGCAAATTAGCTCCCCGTCATATTTTAGCGAAACTCTTGCTTCCATTTCTTGTTCCGGATAGAGATAAATAACCGGCTTTTCCGCTTTAACTTCTTCTGCTTTTTCCGATTTACAGCCTATCAGCAGACATATCACCATCAACATTAAGATTAAAGCTTTCCTTTTATTTGTTTCTCCTTTCTTAATATTTTATGATGCTTTTTATCTCCCCACAGACCTCCGTAATAACGATTGTAATCTGCCGATACCTCCTTGCTTGCTATTTCTTGCTTCACTCTATGAATAAGGATGTAGGAAAAGCCATGCTTTTACCGTTTAGCGGCCAGATAACAGCAGACCTTATCCCTATTCATAGGATTTCAGCGCCTCCACCATGTCGATTCGTTTCAGCCGAAAATGCACAAAAATCATCACAATCAGCGAAAACAAAAATGTCATCACCGCCGAGATTACATAGGTCAGCGGAAAGCGTTTCGGATAAAGCTGAAAAATATCCGGTACAATAAATAGCAAAATCAGATTATGCAAAAGGACTCCGAAAACATAGCCCAGCCCGATTCCCAGCACCGTCAGCAGCAGCGTTTCCCGATAGACATAAGTCGTTACCTCCTGCGGGAAAAAGCCCAGCACCTTAATCGTTGACAGCTCTCGAATTCTTTCTGAAATATTGATATTCGTCAAATTGTAAAGCACGACAAACGCCAGTAAGGAGGACACCAAGATGATGATTACCACCACCACATCCAAGGATTCCAAGGTTTGCGCCGCCGACAGCGAATTTAGCGCCGTCACCGACAACACAGCATCCTCGTCCAGCAGCTTTGCCAAAAGCTTTTCCTCGCTCAGCGCCAAAGACGGCTCCGCCTTTAAAAGCTCAGCATTGTACTGCGGGCTTTTGCCGAACTGCCGCTGATAAGCATCTGCGCTCATATACAAATAATGACCTAAATAATTTTCACAAATTCCGCCAATTTTAATGCGAAAGCTGTTGTTGTCAGTATCCTTTATTGTCAAAAACTCCCCCGCCTGCACCTTCGCCAGATGCGCCAGCTTATCGGTCAGTAAAATCCCGTCCTCCGTCAAAGAAAATTGCCGCTCCTCGTCCTCCGGACTCCGCAGCTTTTGCAGGCGCTGAAAATCCTCCTCGGTCTTGGGAACAATCAAATAAATGGTCTGAACCGCTGTATCCTTGCCCTTCCATGTAAACGCCTCAGTATAGACTGTGGTATGATCGGAAAAAAGCGCCTTATCCCCTGCCAAAGCCTGCAAGCCCTCCAAGCCATTTTCCCCGAAATCCTCATCAAAAATCGCCATATAGTCGTATTTTGTCAATTCTCCATACTGCACCGGCAAAAGACGCGACACCGAGTCCCGCAGGGCAAAGCCCAAAAAAACAAGCCCCGCACAGCCGGCAATCCCCAGAATGGTCATCGACATCCTCACCTTATAGCGGAACATATTGCGGGCTGTTACCTTTTGCAGAAAGCTCAATCTCCTCCAGACAAAGTCAATTCGCTCCAGCAAAATGGTTGCTCCGCTCTTTGGCGCTTTTGGCCTCATCAGCGCCGTTGCATTTTGGTGCAAATGCCCGTTGACCACCAGAAACGCCGCAACACCGGTACACAAAATTCCTATCAATAGAGAATATACCGCATACTCCATAAAAAAGAGCGTGGGCGGATTTTTTATCACAAAAATATCATACGCCTGATAAATCACTTGGCTTAAAATCGGCTGTCCCGTGGCAATTCCAATCAAACCACCAAATAAGCTGGAAAAAAATCCATAATAAAAATATTTTTTGGAAATATCCCAATTACCGTAGCCAAGCGCCTTTAGGGTACCGATCTGCCCCCGATGCTCCTCCGCCATCCGAGTCATCGTCGATAGACAGACCAGCAGCGCAATCAAAAAGAAAAAAACCGGAAAAATATTAGACAGCAAATGAATGCGTCGCGCCGAATCATAGTACAAAAAATAATCACTGATATCCTCTCTGGTCAGTACGGCATAGGGCGATTCCTTCAGCTTCTTCAGAGCCTTTTTGGCGTCGTCTATCTCTTCCTGACCATCGGCGATTTCCTCCTCTGCTTCCTGCTTCTTGTCCTCCCATGTTTTTTTTCCTTGCTGATAGCGCCGGTTTGCTTCTCTCAGATCCTGCTCGGCTGCGGCAATCGAAGCATCAGCCGCTGTCATTTCCCTGACGAAAGCCGCTCTTTGTTCCTCCAGCTTCCAGCTGCCGCTTTCGTATTCGCTCCCACCGCTGTCGATCCTAGCTTTTGCCTGCTGTAGAGCTGCCTTGCCTGCTGTCAGCTCCGCCTGTGAAGCGTTAAGCTGCTTGCCGGTTCGCTCCAGCTCCGTTTTTCCGCTTTGCAGACGTTCCATTGCCGTATGCAGCTCCTCCTGCCGGCGTAAAAGCTCCTCCCTGCGGGCGGAAAGCTCTTCACCGTTTCGCAGTAGCTCGGCATACGCCATCGCCGCCTCTCCCATCTCCATCAGCAAAAGCTCACTGTTTGGGAGCTTTCTAATCTCCTTCACCTTGTTCAAAAAAAGAACGGGATTTTGCCCAAAGGACAACAGCTTCTGCTTCAAATTATTTTCCGCCAGCGCAAGCTCCTTTATCCCTTTATCCAGCTGCGCTAATCCCGCTATAAGCTGCTCGTTTGACTCCTTAAGCAGATTTTCCTTGGCAAGAAGCTCAGCCTGCGCCCTTTGCCATTCGGAAAGCCCTGCCGTCAGCTGCTTTTCCGCCTGCTTCAGGCTACTTTCTTCCTGCTTATAGACCGTTTCCGCGCTTTCCAGCTCCCGACGGGCAAGGAATAATTTTTCCTCTGCTGCCGCCAGCTGCGCCGCCGCCTCTGCTCTTTGCTGTTCCAAATTTGCCTTGGCTGCCTCTAAAGCCTCCTCGCCCTCCCTTAGCTTTCTTTCCGCATAGGACAGCTCATCCTCGGCATTTTTCAATTTTTTGCGCGCATCCGCAAGCTGACTTTCTCCCTCGCGAATTGCATCGTTCACCTTTTGCCTTTGCTTCGTCAGCCTGACCTTCGGGCGATTTTCCAGCAGCGCCTCCAGCGCTTCCTTTTGCTGAGCGGCATATGCCTTATAGACCGGATCGTTGCTGGTAAAGTCCTGCTCCGCCGTGAGCTGCATCCTGCCGAAGCTGTAGTTTTCGGCGGTAAAATTTTCCGGTAAAACAAAGGCAAAGCCGTTCAGCTTTCCCAAGCCTCCGTCGGCGTCGCCCTTGATTTCCGGATTGATAAACTCCGGATGATAGCAAAAGCCGACCACCTTAAAGCGATAGCGCTTTAGAGCGTCCTTTTCCTCATCGGAATTGAAATTCCATTTGTTGTTTTCTTTTTTAAAAAATACTGTATCTCCAAGCTTGTAAGGGGCGCCGGCAATATTGGCATCCAGCAGAATCTCCGTCGGTGCCTCCGGCATTCTTCCTTCTGTCAGATACGGAATGCTCATCTCCGTCGGAAGCGATTGAAGCTGTAGCAATAAATCGGTATATCGCGTATTCAATTCTACTGCGTAAATCCATTCTGCCTTCTTTACCGCTTTCTCTGCCATAATCAGAAAACGATCCTGCGCATCCAGCCCAAAGCTGCTCTTGATCTTAATATCCGCCATGCGCGTGTCAGCCGTAAAGGTATTGATCATTTGCAGCATCAGCGGCGCCGCTCCCTTTAATCCGGTATATACAAAAACGCCCAGCCCAATCATCAACGCAATCGAAAAAAAACGTGGCAGAGAAGCCCTGATTTCACGAAAAATGTCTTTTAATAACGCAGTTTTCATGCTCGCTCCTTTTCCTTTGGCCTGCTTGATTCTGTATACAGCTTCATTCTTCAAAGCCCTGTTCCCTTCGTTCCTTCACGACTCACTCCCTTTCGGCTGCTTCGCGTCGCTACTCTCCATTACCTGATGGGCTATCGGCACAGTCGCCGGACTATGTTGCTACCATTCAATCTCCTGAATAGAGCGCGGACTTTCGTTCACCCGAATATCTCTGACCCTCGCGTCGTTGATCTCAATCACCCGATGGGCTATCGGCGTAATCGCCTGATTGTGCGTAATTACGATTACCGTTGTACCGGTATTAACGCAGGTATCCTGCAAAAGCTGCAAAATTGCCTTGCCTGTTTTATAGTCCAGCGCTCCGGTCGGTTCGTCGCACAAAAGAAGCTTAGGATTTTTGGCAAGCGCCCTAGCGATTGCTACTCTCTGCTGCTCTCCGCCGGAAAGCTGCGCGGGGAAATTATTCATTCTGGCGGAAAGCCCGACCATTTCCATCGCTTTTTCCGCGCTTAAGGCCTTTCGCACAATCTGCGCCGCCAGTTCCACATTCTCCCGTGCTGTCAAATTCGGAATCAGATTATAAAACTGGAACACAAAGCCGACGTCAAAACGGCGGTACCTCGTCAGCTCCTGCGCGTTCATTTGGGCAATATCCTTGCCGTCAATCCGGATGCTGCCCTCATCGCAGGTATCCATTCCGCCCAGAATATTGAGAACCGTGGATTTTCCGGCGCCGCTAGGACCAACAATAACAACAAATTCTCCCTTTTCCAGCGAAAAATTGATGTCGCGATTGGCAACAATCGTTGTTTGCCCCATTTTATATCTTTTATACATATTTTTTACTTCTACATACGCCATAAGCTTCTCCAAACAATCGACAGGGTTTCCGATTCTTTTTCATTATATCACGAATGAGTGGTTTTTTACAGCCATTATCACGCTATTTTTAAACAGCAGACTCCCTGCCGAGCGGTGTTCACGCCGGATTTTCCTCTGACAAAATTTTTGCCGCTTCCGCCCTTCCTGCCTGCTCCTGCCTTGGCGGCCTTCGGGCAAAGCAACAATTCACTTTAGCAGCAGCGCCTTGTCATTGGCTGGCGCGCCATCTCT
>JBGZBY010000105.1:0-15441 GCA_041844915.1 Eubacteriales bacterium | reverse complement strand
TTAAGGGGCGGCAGCGTTTTTCCGAAGGAAAAATCGCGACAGCCCATCCCATCGCTTTGCTTGCAAAGCGTAAGTCCCATCGCTTGCGAAGCAAGCGTAGGCTAAGGGGCGACAGCGTTTTTCCGAAGGAAAAATCGCGACAGCCCCCCCCCATCGCTTTGCAAGCGCAGGCACTAAAATTTTAGCTATGGGCGTGTGCGGGGTCTGATATTTTTAAATGCAGGAAAAATTAACATTTTTGGAGAAGCCATGGAGAAGAAAAGCGGCATCATCGAGGAGATTATTTTTCGCAATGAGGACAATGGATATACGGTGTTTGAGGTTTTGACGGACGACGGAACGGAAACCTTTGTCGGAACGGCGCTTAAGCTTTCGGCTGGAGAGGAAATCACGGCCTTGGGAGAATATACCGAGCATATGGTGTACGGCCGGCAGTTCCAGATAAAGGAGTGCATGACGAAAGCGCCGCAGGAGCTCAAGGCGATGGAGCGTTATCTCGGATCGGGCGCGATCAAGGGGATTGGGCCGGTTTTGGCGGGAAAAATAATCGAGCAGTTCGGAGAAGCCACTTTTCGCATTATGGAGGAGGAGCCGGAAAGACTGGTACAGGTCAGCGGAATCAGCCATAGGAAGGCGATGGCGATCGCCGAGGTGTTTTTTGAGCAACGCAATATGCGTCGGGTATTTCTGTTTTTACAGGAGTATGAGCTGTCCATGACCTATGCCCTGCGAATTTATGAAGCCTATAAAGAAAAGACTTTTTTCGTTGTGAAGGAGCAGCCGTATCGCTTGGCAGCAGAAATTGACGGTATTGGCTTTCGGATTGCCGATCGAATCGCGGAAAAATCAGGGGTTGATCGAGGCGCTCCGGAGAGGATTCTGGCGGGGATTCGCTATGTGCTGGAGGCGGCGGCAACCGAAGGGCATGTTTATTTGCCCAGGGAGCTGCTGTTTACTCGAACCTGCGAGCTGCTGCAAATTGGAATCGACTATCTGGAGCCATATTTAATGGAAATGCAGCTAAAGCGGCAGGCAGTCGTTCGCAGAAGGAACGATATGGAGGCAGTATATCTGGAAAGCTATTATCGCATGGAAAGATACATTGCCTCCAAGCTGATGGCACTGCAAAGCTTTTCCGCTGGCGAGGTCGTCGCAAGCAGGGCTGTTTCGGAGAGCTGGATCGGGCTGTTGCCGGATGAAATGCAGACAGAAGCAGTAGAGAGATCGCTGCGGGAGAATGTGCTGATTATTACCGGTGGCCCGGGAACGGGAAAAACGACAATCATCAACCGGATTATTCAGATCTATACCGAAGCTGGCTATCAGGTTGAGCTGGCGGCGCCGACCGGCAGAGCGGCAAAGCGCATGGCGGAAACGACCGGCAGGCGGGCTAGGACGATTCATCGGCTCTTGGAAAATTATTATTCCGCGGAAAAGAACCAGCAAAAATTTCAGCGCGACGAGGATTATCCCTTGGAATGTGATCTTTTGATTGTGGATGAGGCATCAATGCTTGATATTTTTTTGATGTATCATATTTTAAAGGCAATGCCGGAGGGAGCCAGATTGATTTTGGTGGGCGACCGCGACCAATTGCCATCCATTGGAGCGGGAAATGTGCTAAAGGATCTTTTAAGCAGCTCAATTCCCAGTGTCAGGTTAAACCGGATTTATCGGCAGCAGGACGATTCGGCGATCGTACTCAACGCCTTTCATATTCGTCGGGGCGAGGCGATGGAATACAAGGGCAAATCAGATTTTTTCTTCATTAAAAGAGAGCGGGGAGGGCAGATATTAAGTGAAATCGTCGGACTGCTCCAAAGCAGATTGCCGGATTTTACCGGCTTCCATCCGGTGCTGGAGATGCAGGTGATTACGCCGATGCGTAAGGGGCAGCTGGGAGCGATGCAGCTGAATTTGGCTCTGCAAAAGGTTTTGAATCCTCCGTCCAAGAAAAAGTATGAAAAAAGCTTCCGTGAGCTTGTCTTTCGGGAAGGCGATAAGGTAATGCAGATTAAAAATGATTATCAGATGGATTGGAAAATCTATTCGTCGGCTGGCGAGGTGCTGGAGGAAGGAAGCGGAATTTTTAACGGAGATATCGGTTTGATTGAGGATATCAATGATTTTGAAGAATGCATTACGATTTGCTTTGATGAAGAAAAAATAGTAAAATATCCATATGCCGCCTTAGATGGCCTAGAGCTGGCGTATGCCATGACGGTTCACAAATCGCAGGGAAGCGAGTATCCGGTGGTTATTTTGCCGCTGTATGATGCAGGCAGCCGTCTTTTGACAAGGAATCTGCTCTATACGGCCATTACCAGAGCCAAAAATTATGTGATCTTGGTGGGGCAGGAGAGGATTGCGGAGAGAATGATTGCTAATAATCGCGAGGTCAGCCGCTATTCTGGATTGACGGACGCTCTTGCCGATATGGGCAGAGTATTCGGAGAGGAGGACGGTGGCGAATGAAGGAAACGGGATTGATAAAAGCGCTGCGGGAGCTGCTTTATCCGTTAAAATGCGCCTTGTGCGGAGAAGCGCTGGACGCTCAGGAAAAAGGAGTTTGCCGGCGTTGCTACGAAGGTCGAGGCTTGATTCTTGAAAATTTTTGTCGGCGCTGCGGTAAGCATTTGTACAGGGATGAAATATATTGCTGGGACTGCGGCCGTTTTTCGCATGAGTTTGAGGCGGGTCACGCTCTGTTTCCTTATGCGGAGGTCAAAGACGCCATTTGGGCGATGAAATACAAAAGAGAAAAATGGCGGGCGATTGGGCTAGCAGAGCTGATGGCGTGGCTGTTTGAGGAGGAAGTGCGGCAATGGGGCGTTGAAGCGATTGCTTTTGTGCCGCAGCATCCTTTGGCCTTGGGGAAAAAGGGATATAATCCGCCGGAAGCGGCGGCCAGACATTTGGCAAAGCGCTGGGAGCTGCCCCTGCTGACGGGAGTTTTGGCGGCCAGATATAAAAGCCAGAGCCAAAAGGAGCTTTTTGCCGAGGACAGAAAAAAGAATTTGAAAAATATATTTTTTTGCAAGGAAAAGTTGTCGTTTCGGCGTATTTTATTGATAGATGACGTATACACCACGGGAGCGACAATGGACGCCTGTAGTCTTCTTTTAAAGGAGCAGGGAGCGGAAAGGGTTTATTTTTTGACAATGGCAATTGGCAGTTTTCACGAATAGGAGGAGTGGAAATGGATGTTAGAAATTGTGTGCGCTGCGGAAAGATTTTCAATTATATTACGGGGCAGCCGATCTGTGTGGATTGCAAAAAGGAGCTGGAGAAGAAATTTACCGATGTAAAGCAGTATTTAAGGGAAAATACTCATGCCAGCATTCATGAGGTGGCGGAAGCCAATCAGGTGGATATTCGCCAGATCAAGCAATGGATTAGAGAGGAACGCATTACCTTTGCGGAGGATTCCCTGGTGGGAATCGAATGCGAGCGCTGCGGCACGACGATTCGGACTGGTCGCTTTTGTGCCAAGTGTAAATCCGAGGTGGCAGGCAATTTGGAAAGCCTGACTCAAAGCAGGGCTTCGGAAGCGCCGAAAATCAACCTAAATATTTCTCCCGAGGAAGAAAACCGGCTACGTTTCCGCAGATAATTGTCGGAGATGGAAAAGAGGCGGTATTTGACGGGCAAGAATTGTCAAAAAGAATCCGGAAGGTTGGCGGTAGGGTTTACTGTGGGAAGGCATGGACACAGCGTGAAATTGCCGGAAAGGATTTGGAGGGAAGCCTGCCATGCAAAAAACTCAATAGCAGGTGAGAAGGACTGTTGCAAATGCTCTAAAAATCATTTTGCGACCATCCTTCTCGCCTGCTTTCTTTTTATCCTTGGTGATGGCCATATTTTGCGGAAAAAAGAGAATGTCTGTAATCCCGATGGTTTAGTCCTGCTGTTTGACAACAGCTTTTTTGAATTTTATAAAAGCCTTTTCATTTTTTTATGGGAAAAGGTTAAGTATTCGGAGGGGAAAGACGATAATAAATACAGCAAGATTATACAGCGAAGAGGTGATGTAAAAATGAGGATCGTAAGAACAGAAAAAATTCAAGGAGTTTATGGAAATCAATCATTGAAGCGAGCAGAAGTGAAGACGGGAGTGTCTTACGGGAAGGACAGCGTGATTTTTTCCAACTTTGCCAGAGAAATGCAGCTGGCAAGCAAGGCTGTAAGGGAAGCGCCGGAGGTCAGAGCGGAAAAGGTTGAGCAGCTGAAGGCGCAGCTGGAAGCGGGAAAATACAATGTCAGCGCCAGCCAGATCGCAGATAAGATCTTGGGCTTTTAGGTGAAATAGATGGCGAGCTTAATGGATGATCTAATCGCAGTCATGGAGCAGGAAGCGATTTGTTATGAAAATTATCTGGAAATAGCAAATAATAAAAAGGAAGTTATTATTAAGGGAGATGTGCCCGGCTTACAACAAATTACCCAAGAAGAGGAAATTGTGGCCGGGCAGCTTTTTCGTTTGGAGAAACGACGCCGGAATATTGTTGAGGATATCTGTACAGTGACCAATCGCCGGATGGAAGGCTTTACGGTGTCGGGACTGGTAAGGGATTTGGCAGCCAGACCGGAAGAAAGCCAGAGGCTTAAGACCGTGGCAGATCGTTTAAGCAGGGCCTTGGAGCAATGCGATCAGCTCAACCAGACAAACAAGCTGCTGATCGAGCAGTCCTTGGAATTTTTAGAATTTATGATCAATGCCTTTTCCGGAATGACTAGACCCGGCGGCAGTCAGACCTATTTGAAACAGGGAGAGGTGAAGCTGCCGCAGTCGGAGCATTCGATTTTTGATGCAAAGCAGTAAGCCCTTGGCGCTGCCGGCAGGAGGATGATAACATCCGGCGAAGGTTGCGAACACTTGGCGAAGGCCAACTGGCCGATACAGAAAAATAATGAGATTGTCGGAAAGAAAACACCGACAATCAGGATTTGGAAAAGAGGATAATTATGGGATCAATGAGCAGCTTCTCCCGCGCGGTTTCCGGGATGACGAGCCATCAGCAGGCTTTGAATGCCACCACGCATAATTTGACCAATATAAAAACCAAGGGCTATACCCGACAAATGGTATTGTATGAAGATGCCCGCTACAGCAAGGTCGGCCAGAACGGAACGACTCTGATGCAGGTTGGACTTGGTACGGATATTCAAATGATTCGTCAAGGAAGGGATTTGTTTTTAGATCAGGCCTATCGGGCGGCGCATGGGAAAAAGCAGTTTTATGCTGGCATGGAGCAGGCGATGTCTGAGCTTCAGGTTATTTTGGGAGAACCGTATCAACAGCAATTCAACAGTTCCTTAAACGATCTGGCAAGTTCGATGCATGAGCTGGTCAAGCATCCGGACGGTTTGGAAACGCGTGGTGTTTTTATTAAAAACGCTGGTCAGTTTTTGGAAAAAGCTAATTTAATTGGACAACAACTGCGGGATTATCAGTTGAATTTAAATGAACAGATTAAGAAAAAAACTGCACGAATCAATGAAATCGGTCGTCAACTCAGAGATATTAATAAGATTATCTCTCGCGAAGAAATGGGCAGAGATATGCCCGGTCTTTCGCCAAATGCCAATGATTACCGCGATCAGCGCAATCTTCTTTTGGACGAGTTGTCCGGTTTGGTGCAGACCCGTTACTATGAAGAAAAGAATGGGATTGTCAATGTAACGATTGAAGGAGTTCCTTTTGTAGATGACAATGTTGTCTATGAACTGGGATTGATTCCGGCTAGAGAAAAAAGTCCGCTGGTAGACCCATATTGGCCGCATTTAAGTGATGTGACAACGGTGCCGCCCCGCTATTATAAATTGATTTCTTTTGATAATCCAATCGGACCGGAATATAACAATAACTCCGGCGAGCTAAAAGGGCTGATTCTGGCAAGAGGCGATCATGCCGCCAATTATACGGAGATGGCCAATCAAAGTTATTATGAGAAACATATCAAGCCGTCGGCGGTCATGAATATTCAGGCGCAGTTTGACAATTTGATTCATGACATCGTTACTATGATTAACGGGCTTTTGGTGCCGAAGAAGCCTTCCGCCACACCAGGCAAATTAGAACTGGATACCGACAAAGCTCCGTGGGGCTTGAAGGATGGAAATGGAAATGCCTCGCGGGGCGAAGAGCTTTTTGTGCGAAAGTATATTCCGCATCATTCTCAGACGGGCGGGCTTTATGAGCCAGAAGATCCGACCAACGAATTTAGTTTATATTCTGCGGCAAATCTTAAAATCAACGAAGTCATTCTAAATGACTACAATAAATTGGCGCTGTCGAAAAATGTCCATGATATTGCTGACTCTAGCTATGTAGTGGATAAGATGATTGACCAGTGGAGTAACAACCGTCTGCTGTTAGAGCCAGGGGCGTCTTCTAAGGAAAGCTATAACAGTTATTACCGCGGAATGGTCGACGGACTGGCGAACAAGGCGCAGGGCGTGGAAAACAATTTAAAGGGCGGAGAGGCTCTGTTGTACAAGGTGGATTATGAGAGGAGCACGATCAGCTCGGTATCGGAGGACGAAGAATTTGGCAATCTTCTGAAATACCAACATGCATATAATGCAGCGGCGCGGCTGGTTGGTGTGATTGATTCGATGATGGATCGACTGATCAATCAGACAGGATTGACCGGCAGGTAGGATATGGAGTTTAGGAAAGGAGCAAAGCAATGAGATCGGCATTTTTTGGGATTAATGTAGCCCAGCAGGGATTATTTTCCGCCAGAGGCAATCTTGATGTCATCAATCACAATATCAGCAATTCAAAAATAGAAGGCTATAGTCGGCAGTATACAATTCAAAGGGCAGCAAGACCACTTCGAAATATGCATCGAGGCATGGTTGGAACCGGCGCGGAAATTCTTACGGTCGATCAGTACCGAAGCGAATATCTGGACAGCAAGTATCGGAATTTTAAAAAAGATTTGGGGCAATATAAAGCCAAGGACGAATTTTTGAAACAAATGGAGGCGACCTTCAATGAACCATATTCCAATGGCTTATCCACTTATTTAGATAGGCTGTATGAAGGGTTTCAAACTCTTACGACTGCGCCGAATGAAGACGCCGCTAGAACCAAGGTAATTCAGTTAGCAAAAGGTTTTACTGATGCGATTAATGATATTTCCAAAAAGCTTCGTCTTTTACAAAATGAGATTAATTTTGAAATAAAAAGTAGCGTTGGGAGGATTAATTCCTATGCCGAGCAAATTGCTGCGATTAATCGGCAAATTGAGGCTTCAGAGCTGCATGGGCACAAGGCGAATGATTTGCGGGATCAGAGAAATCGCCTAATCGACCAACTCAGTGAAATCGTGCCAGTTACAACCAGAGAAGACGTCGATGCTTTAGGACAAAAATCCTTTCATGTCAGTATCAATGGCGCACAGTTGGTGCATGCCTCTATTGCGCATTATCTGGAGGTTCGCCCCAGAACTCATTTAAACAATCCAGAGGATAACGCAGGGCTTTATGACATTTATTGGCGAACTGGACAGGCGCTGAATGTTGGTGCCAATAGTTTTTCCGGCACATTAAAGGGATTGGTTGAACTGCGAGATGGTGCCAACAGTCGAAATTTTCGGGGACAGGTAGACAGCACTCCTGGGGCAATGGATTTGACTGTAAAAAATGTACTTCGGTTTGATCTGCCCAAAACCGGAAAAATTTCGGTAGAAGGGCAAGAAGTTGAATACGAAAGCTATATTGCGAATGAAACGACAGGCGAGATTAAGTTTCGGCTGAAGCAACCGGCGCCGGCTGGACTGAACGGCAAACAGGCGATTATGGGCGAAGATATTTCGTTTCGTGGGATTCCCTATTATATTGCCCGTCTTAATGAGTTAAGCCGGATTTACGCACAAAAGATGAATGCGATTCACCAAAAGGGAAAGGATAACACCGGGTTGCCATTGTTTGTTGGTATGGATAATTTAAGCGGCAAGGTAGCGGAAACAACGGCGGGAACGGTAACAACACTAAAAGTTTATGTCGATCGGGATGCCATAGTACAAAAGGAAGGCAAGCTGACTATTCATGGCGAGGAAATTGAGTACAGTGCGGTTACGGCGCCCACACTTGTGACCTTGCCGGACGGCTCGCAAAAGCTTGTGAGAAGCTTTACGCTGAAAACGCCCCTGCCGGGAACCGACAGCCGTTTGCAGGCAGGAGCATCGGTGCGTGTGCAGGAATTAAACGGCGATAATATTACAGTCAATTCGGAGATTGCCAATAATCTGCAAAAACTGGAGCTTTATTATACGAAAAAACCTATTGGCGATGTTAGTGATACAGCGCTTTTGCAGGACTTGATTTCTTTGCGTCAAGATACTCGCTTTTTTGACCGAGGAACACCGGATAACTTTGTTCAGGCCTACATGGGTGAACTGGGTATTGATAAGGCACAGGCGACGTCGTTTCAAAAGAGCAGTAAGGATTTGATTAAAATGGTGGAAACACAGAGAATGTCGGTTTCCGGCGTCAACGAGGACGAGGAAATCGCAGAAATGACCGCGTATTTAAATGTTTATCGCTATTCCGCCAAGGCAATGGAAGTATTTGATCGAATCTATGAAACCACGATTAACTTAGGAAGGTAGGAAGTATATGAGAGTAACCAGCAGTATGATCCATAAAAATTTGATATATTCTCTCAATGAGCGAACCCTTGATCGGATTAAATTAAATAATCAAATCTACACTACCAAAAAAATCAATCGCCCTTCAGATGACCCAATCATAGCGACTCGAATTTTGAAATTCCGCACCAATATTAGCGAGATCATTCAATATAAGGCCAATGGAGAGGCAGCGCGTAACTGGGTGTCCATGACCGAGGGAGCGATGGAAAAATCGAAAGATGTCTATACCAGAATGTATAGCAAGTCGATTCAGGCAGCCAATGATGTGCTGAATTTCGCCAATCGCCATTCGATTTCCAGTGAATTTAAAGAATTGCAGGAGCAGATAGCAACGCAGGCTAATTTATCTTATGCTGGTCGTTATATTTTCTCTGGCTTTAAGACAGATAAGTCTGTCATGTTCGAGGGCAAAGAAAGTTTTGCTACGCCCTACAAGATTCAGGAAAAGCTGACGGCAAAAAATGTTCAAAAGGTAGAAAAAGCTTTTAATAATACCGTCAACGAGGTCTATCGGATACGTCTGGGATATTCGGATATTGAAAATCTGAATTTAACGCCGGCAATTCCATTTACAACAACAACTTCAACGACAGCAGGTGCCTATGATGCGACAGGCGGAGCCAAATTTTTAACCGACACCGGTGAGCTGATTCTATCCAAGGCGCAGGCGGATGCTTTTACCGACACAGCGGTTACTTATGAAAAGAAAAATTTCCAAAAAGGCGATATGCGGCCGGAGATTTATTTTGATGTAACCGCACCAGATGGAACAGTATTTACACAAAAAGAAGAAAATATTGATTATCAAATTAGTTATAATCAAAAATTTACGGTGAATCTGCGGGCGAAGGATGTATTTTTGGTTGATATGAGGAGAGATATTGAGGAGATCGTTCGAGATACCGAGCTCCTTGCCAAACCGGACAGTGAATTGACCGAAAATGATAAAATCGCACTGAAGCTTTTGGGACAAAGATATCGGAACTTTGCCGCAGATATACAGAAGCATTCCGATCACCTGTCCAATGAGATTGCTCTAGTGGGTGCAAAAGAAAGTCGCTTGATGTTGACCGTTAACCGGCTGGATGACGATAAATTGAATTTCCAAGAATTGCTGTCTAACACAGAAGATACGGTTATTCCAGAGGCAGTTACTCATTTATCAAATGTAGATGCGGCTTATTCTATGGCTTTGGCGGCGGGAGCAAAGATTATGCAGCCGACATTGTTGGATTTTTTGCGCTAGGATAAGAACTGGAAAAGAATGGGATTGCCGATTCTTAAGGTTTATAAATGTAAGGAGTCTTGCCGCTGGGATGGCGGGGTAAAGAGAGGCTCTTATTCCGAAGTGCCGGCGATTTTGCAGGACGGCGGTTTTCAGCCGCTTGATGGCGGCGAGGAAGGAATGGCCGGCAGGGAATTTATATGACAGCCGCGCTGGTTCGTGATATGCCGCGGAGGCAGAAAATGGAGAGGAGAATTTATGCTTATTCAAACAAAATATTTTGGCGAGATCGAAATTGATGCAGCAAAGGTGCTTCATTTTGAGCAGGGAATTTTCGGATTTGAGGATCAAAAGGAATTTGCAGTTTTGTATGAGGGCGATGCGGCGGACAATCCTTTTTGCTGGCTGCAATCTGTTAGTGAGAGCCATGTCTGTCTGCCCCTGATTGATCCGATGATTTGGTTTCCGGAGTATCAGCCAGAGCTGCCCGATGATGAGTTGTCAAAGATAGGAGAGCTTGATCCGGAGGCAATCAGTGTTTATACAGTAACAGTGGTTCCGGAAAACCTTGAAAATATGACGACCAATTTGCGAGCGCCCATCGTGCTTAATCTTCACACGAAAAAGGGAGCGCAGGTTGTGATCGAAGAAGGCGACTATTCGATTCGGGAAAATCTGTATCAGAGAATAAAAGGAACAAAGGGGGAATAGTATGCTGGCACTTTCAAGACGGATAGGCGAGTCGATTGTTATTGACGACAATATTGTAGTAACAGTGATCGGCATTAGCGGCGAGCAGGTCAAATTAGGGATAAAAGCTCCCGATCATATTAAAATTTATCGAGAAGAAATTCAGGAACAGATTCGGCAGGAGAACAAAGCAGCAATGAATATGCTGGATTCGTCGGCGGAGGCATTGAAACAGCTGATGAAAAAAATATGACCCATTTCTGACGAAAAAGGCAGGCTGTCCTGCCGGAGTGAGAGAGCCGGTACCTTTGCAAGCAGGGTACCGGCTTTTTGGTTGCACCGCAGCAGTAGAAACGGCTGAAAATAGAGCTTTTTGGCGGGGCAGCGCGGAGAAAATAAAAAAATTTGATTTTTCCACAAATTGAGGACGACTTTTTCCGAAAAAAGTGATAAACTAAAAAAAGGATAGCTATTCCAAAACCAAAAACAGCTCTTGCGGAAATTTTACGCTGCCGGAGCGGACGTTAAAAAGCCTAAACGCTTCCCTGATATGGAAAGGGAAGATCGGGCTAAAAAAGAAGCTGAAAAAAACCAAGGAAGAACGAGGATAGGAGCAGCGCGCGGGAAAAAGACGATTTTCATTTTTTATATTGCAAATTAGAGGAGCCTGTGGTATACTTTTTAAGTTGTGATATTGCTTTGCTTAAGGAGTCATATTTTAAGATGAACAGCGTCTTAGGCAAAGGGTAACTTGTCCTTGCTCCTAGTTGTTTAGGGGCCGCAGACCGTAAGGAGGTGTGAAATGAATAAATACGAATTAGCTCTTGTAATCAATGGTCGCTTATCCGATGAAGAAAGAGACAGTGCTTTGGAAACCGTAAAGGGCATTGTAGAAAGATTTAACGGAAAAATCGGCGAGGTTGAGGACTGGGGAAAAAAGCGTTTGGCGTATGAGATTCAGAAAATGCATGAAGGTTTTTACTACTTCATTCATTTTGAAGCAGAATCGTCTGCGCCGGCGGAGATTGAATCCCGCGTCCGTATCCTAGAGCCCGTTCTTCGCTATTTGGTTGTGAAGGAAGGAGAATAGGTGCATGAATAAGGTCATATTAATGGGCAGATTAACCAGAGATCCAGAGATCCGGTATTCCCAAAGCTCTATTGCGGTAGCGAGATATTCTCTGGCAGTAGACAGAAGATTCCGAAAGGACGGAGATCCGGAGGCGGATTTTTTAAACATTGTCGCTTTTGGCAAAGCAGGCGAATTTGCAGAGAAATACTTCAAAAAAGGAATGAAGGTCGTCGTTGTTGGGCGACTTCAGACAGGCAGCTACGAGAAGGACGGGATCACCCGTTATACGACCGATATCATTGCTGAAGAACAGCATTTTGCCGAAAGTAAAAAAAGCTTTGAAGGAAATCAGGATTCAGGGTTTTCCCGTCCGAGCAGACCGGCGCAGCCGGCATTGCCGGAAGATGACGGCTTTGCGCCGATCGGGGATGACTTCGATGATGACGATATTCCTTTCTAAAACAGAAGGAGGAAAAAAGAATGGCTTTTCAGAAGAAGCAGCAAAGACCGATGAAGAAAAAGACCTGTTCTTTTTGCGAGGAGACCGGCGAGAAGTTAAGCTACAAGGATGTCAATAAATTACGTCGCTTTATTTCTGAACGCGGTAAGATTCTGCCGCGCAGAATCACTGGCGTATGCGCAAAGGATCAGAGAAATTTGACCACGGCAATCAAAAGAGCAAGACATGTAGCCCTTTTGCCGTATATTGAAGATTAAAGAAGGGGCGTAAGAGCCTTTACAGGAAAAGCACGTTGGCAGGAAGCCTTTCGGTCAGACCCTTGGTTTTGGCGGAGGGATCGCATCGACGTGCTTTTGTATTTTTCGGTGAACGCGCGGCAGATGGCTTTCTCTGATTTTCACACAATTTTTTCTTGATTTTTCGGCTGGAGATGTGTATGATAAACAAAGCGGCGTTCTGTTTCCTAGGCGAGTGCAGGAAAACGGGCAAACCGACAGTAAGTAAGCGAGGAGAATAGGAGAAAGGGCATGGAATATATTACGTTAAAATGCGGAAAATATGAAGCGCATATTTTGCCGGAGCTGGGTGGAAATATAATTTATTTTTACGATGCGGAGCAGGGACGGGAAATCCTGAAGGGAACGCATGAGAAGGAAGCGCTTAAGCGGAGGCCGACCGCTTATGGAATGCCGCTTTTATTTCCGCCGAACCGAATTGCAGACGGCCGCTTTACCTTTGACGGCAGGCAGTATCAGCTTCCCATCAACGAGCCGGCGAGAAGCAACCATATTCACGGTTTTTTCATGACGGCAGATTATCAGGTCATTTCTAAGGAAATTACCGAAGAAAGGGCGGAACTTGTCCTAGAATATCTCTTTGACGAGAGCGACGGGAGCTTTGAATATTTTCCGCATAAAATGAGGCTTCGGAAGGAATATGAGCTGACGGCACAGGGTCTGAAAACAACGTTGAAAATCGCCAATCAAAGCTCGCAGACGCTGCCGGCGATGTTTGCCTATCATACAGCGTTTCCGCTAATGCCGACCAGAGAGCAGTCGGCGGCAATGAAGGTGAAATTGTCGGTGAATGCAAGAGTTGAGCTGGATGAGCGGCTTTTGGGAACAGAGCGCTATGTGGCAGGAGATTATGTGACCGAAGTGGCGGCGACAGACGGCTTTTCTCCGCTGGCCGAGGAGATGGACAATGTTTACCGGATGAAAAACTTCGGCTTTCACGGAGCGATTTTGACCTATCCGGAATATCAGGCACAGACGGTGTACGAGGTAGATGATAGGTTTCACTACTTCGTAGTGTGGAATTCCGGGGCAAATGGGGAAATTCTTTGCCTTGAACCGCAAACCTGCCGGAATAACGGGATTAATTTACCATCATGGGAAAAAGACGGGATTGCTTTGGCGGCGGGCGAGGAGCTTTGCACAGTGACCAGACTGTCCTCGGAAGGGCTGGGGCCGGTAGTGGGAGCAAGGATTGATTGATTTTATAGCAGACATGGATATAAAGGAGCAGAAAATGAAAAAATGGTTGAGTGTGGTCTTGGCGCTGGTGCTTACGGTAAGCATTTTAGCAGGCTGCGGAAAAACGGATACGACGGAAAGTACGACGAAAGGAACTACGGAAGGAACTACGGAAGGAACTACAGCAACGGAAAATACGACTTCAACAGCTGAGCCGAGCAAAGTAGCTAATGACAGAGTGCTTTTAACGGTGGGAGAATATCAGATGATTAAGGCGGAGGCCAATATTTACATCTATACCACTAAGTTGAATGTGGAAAGAATGGGTCTTGGCGATACGATCTGGGTCAATGAGATTCAGGAAGGAAAGACCTTTGAGGCGTTGCAGCTGGAGCAGCTGAAAAATACTATGAAATATGTCGGAATTATCAACGAAGAGGCGAGAAAGCGTCAGCTTAGCTTGACAGAGGAAGAAAAAACAGCGCTTTCAGAAAATGTAAAAGTAGTATGGGGTACCCTGCCCCAGCCGGTGAAGGACTACTATGGATTTACCGTTGAGATATTTGAAAAATTCATGCAGGCACAGGAGCTTGCGTTAAAGGTATTTGAAGATGAGATGAAGGATTATGAGGTCGATCAGACAAAGCTGAAGGAGCTTTACGAAGCGGATGCCAATTATCAGAAGCTGGAAACGCTTGGCGAGGAGCATTATTATGATCAGGTTAGGGCGCGCCATATTTTGATTAGCACCTTAGATGCCGAGAGAAATCCTCTGCCGGAGGATAAAAAGGCGGAAGCGAAGAAAAAAGCAGAAGAAATTTTGGCAAAAGCCAAGGCAGGAGAAGATTTTGCGGCGCTTGCCAAGGAATATTCCGAAGATCCGGGCAGCAAGGACAATGGCGGAGAATACACCTTTGGCTACGGTAAAATGGTTCCGGAGTTTGAAACGACAGCATTTGCTTTAGAGCCCGGTGAAATCAGCGGGCTGGTAGAAACCAGCTACGGCTACCATATTATCAAGCTGGAGGAAAAGATTGCTTCTACTCCGGAAAAAGTAGAGGAAGCAAAGGCTTTGAGAAAGAATATTATCAAGGAATATGAGCAACAGTTGAAAGCAGAGGCTTTTCAAGGAAGATATGAGGAGCTGCAAAAGAACTATACGGTAGAGTTTGACGAGGAGGTCTTTGAATCCTTAAGCTTGAGCTATACGGTACCGCTGGAATAAATTAGCAGGAGGGCATGCCTTCGGAGGGACAATTTAAGCGCCTTTCCGAAGGCGGCTTAGCACAACAACAAAAAAAATTAAAAAAATGAAAATTTTTTCTTGACAAGTCATGTTTTGTTTAGTATAATCTACTATGTTGCTTGACCAAAGAGTTGGCAGCAAAAAAGGCCCAATGGTTCAGTCGGTTAGAACGCCGCCCTGTCACGGCGGAGGTCAGGGGTTCGAGTCCCCTTTGGGTCGTGAATAAGAGTTTTCTTATTTTCCTGCGGATTACCGCAGGTCCCAGAGCTTTTCAAAGGGCGCTTAGCTCAGCTGGGAGAGCACCTGCCTTACAAGCAGGGGGTCACAGGTTCGAGCCCTGTAGCGCCCATAGAATTGCCGACATGGCTCAATTGGCAGAGCAGCTGATTTGTAATCAGCAGGTTATCGGTTCGATTCCGATTGTCGGCTTATGGAGGGGTTCCCGAGCGGCCAAAGGGGGCAGACTGTAAATCTGTTGCTTTATGCTTCGATGGTTCGAATCCGTCTCCCTCCATTTTTTACATCGCGGAGTGGAGCAGTCTGGTAGCTCGTCGGGCTCATAACCCGAAGGTCGTTGGTTCAAATCCTTCTCCCGCAACCAAATGGCTCT
>JBGZBY010000104.1:0-16055 GCA_041844915.1 Eubacteriales bacterium | reverse complement strand
GCTATGGACTGAATGAACAAGCGATCAGGGAGATCGCCGGCAGCGGGGTCGATTTGATCATTACGGTCGATACCGGAATCAGCGCAGTAAAGGAGGCGGCTTTGGCGAAGGAGCTGGGGCTGGGGCTGATAATAACGGATCATCATGAGTGTCAGGAGCTTTTGCCGCAGGCGGACGCGGTGATCGACCCGAAAAAGCCCGACGATCCTTATCCCTTTAAGCAGATTGCCGGAGTAGGAGTAGCGTTTAAGCTGGCCTGCGCATTGAAGAAAAAGCTGGAACAGCAGTTGGAAAACGGAGAAGCAGAGCGGGTGCCGAAGCATTTTATGAACCGAAAAGATAAATTGCCGGAGCCGCAGCGCTATTTGGAGCTGGTTGCGATTGGGACGGTGGCAGATTTGATGCCGCTGCTGGACGAAAACCGCATTTTGGTCAAAGAGGCTCTGCGGCGCATGAAGGACAGTCAAAATCAGGGCTTACTGGCGTTGCTGGAGGCGGCCGAAATAGAGCCGGACAAGATCAGCAGTACTGCTATCGGCTTTCGCATTGGTCCGAGATTAAACGCCGCCGGCAGGATGGGCGACGCTTCGCGCGGAGTTGAGCTTTTTCTGGCGCAGGAGCAGGGGAAGGCGATGGAGCTGGCGCAGGAGTTAAATGCGGAGAATAGAAAGCGCCAAGAGGAGGAAAACCGGATCGTTGAAGAAGCCTTGGCCAGAATAGGTGAAGGTCAGAAAAAGGATAAAATACTGGTGGTGGCAGGAGAGGGCTGGCATCACGGTGTGATAGGAATTGTAGCTTCACGGCTGCTGGATCGTTTTTATCGGCCGGTGGTTGTACTGACGATCGAGGGCGAAAAGGCGGTGGGTTCGGCAAGGTCGGTGGCAGGCTTTAATTTATTTGAGGCACTAATGAGCTGCAAAGACTTGTTTATAAAATTTGGCGGTCATGAAATGGCGGCCGGAATGACCCTAAAAACCGAGGATCTGGAGGCGCTTCGCCAAAGGCTTAATCAATATGCGGAAAAAGAGCTGGCGGAGGAGCTTTTGCTTCGGGAAGAGGCTGTTGATTTTAAGGTCGCGCTCTCCGAGGTGACTCTGCCGTTTATTGAGGAAATGGGCTTGCTGGCGCCTTACGGAATTGGTAATCCGGAGCCGAAGTTTTTGATTGAGGGGCAATTGTCAGAAATTCGGCAAATGGGCAAGGAGAATCAGCATCTCCGTCTGGCGGTGTCGGAGCGGCGAGCGCAGCTGGAGGTGGTGGCTTTTTTTGAAGGACAGGAGGCGGAGAGGCTTTATCCTGATTTTTTGGTGAAGGCAGCCGGAAATCTTCAAATCAACGAATGGAATGGAATGCGAAGACCTCAATTATTGGGGAGCTATTTCAGTCAGGAGGAAAGCGTCAGTGATTTTGCGCTGGAGCTTTATCAAGAGCTGCAAACGGGGCAGCAGAAGCGGAGTTGGCAGTATGCTACTCCGACCAGAGAGGAATGCAAGCAGATATATCTGCGGCTTCGTCGTCTGGCAAGCGAAGGGAAGAATGAGCTTTCTTGGCAAAGCTTTCCTCACGCCTTTGGGCAGAAGAAGAAGCAGGATCTGGCAAGAACAATAGCAGGCTTGGCAATCTTTGAAGAATTGGGGATTTGTCGGCAAAGCTGGAATGAGAAGGCTTTTTCTTTTTGGCTGGAGGAAGGAAAGAAAACAGAGCTGGAAAGCTCGAAGATTTATGCCGGCTTGCAGCGATAAGGGCGTCTTCTGCGGCGGATTTTGAAAGGAAGCAACAATACGGAAGGGGAAATGCCCGCAAAATGAAGGGGCGGGCAAAACCAGAAAGAGAAGGGATAATTATGAATTTAAAAGATGTAATTCGCAGTATTGAAAATTTTCCGCAGGAGGGCGTGATTTTTCGGGATATCACACCGATTCTGCATGACCCGAAGACGCTTAGGGAAGCGGTTCGGCAGATGCAAGAGGGCATTCGGGACAAGGAATTTGATTTGATTTTAGGTCCGGAATCCAGAGGCTTTATTTTTGGGGTACCGATTGCCTATAATATGGAGAAGGGCTTTGTACCGGTCAGAAAAGCAGGGAAGCTTCCGTTTGACACTGTAGCCAAAACCTATGCTCTGGAATACGGCGAGGCAACCATAGAGATTCATGCCGATGCTGTCAAGCCGGGGGATAAGGTGGTAATTGTCGATGATTTGCTGGCGACCGGCGGTACGACCAAGGCAATGGTTGAGCTGGTGGAAAGTCTGGGCGGTGAAGTAGTAAAGCTTGTATATCTGATTGAGCTTGAATTTCTAAAGGGCAGGCAAGTGCTGGAGGGCTATGATATCCATTCCGTTATCCGTTACTAAGAGGAAGAAAGAGCGAAGCTTAGGAAATCCTTGACGAAGCGAGGAAGTTTTGGCGCATTGATGATTCCTATGGGTGAAATTAGGACTGGCGATTCGATCGGCTGAAAAAAGAACGAAGTTTAAGAAAGCCCTGACAGAGCGAAGGGCTTTGGCATATTGATGATTCCTATGGATGACATTAGGGCTGGAGATTGAGTCGGCTGAAGAAGGAGCAAAACTTAGGAAAACCTGACAGAGCGAAGCGGCTTTGGCGCATTGATAATTCTTATGGCTGATATTAGGACTGGCGATTCGGTCGGCCGAAGAAGGAGCAAAGTTTAGGACTAAGCGACTTTGGTATATTGGTGATTTGGGCGGACTGCATTAAAAAAAGATTAGAGATTTAGTCGGCAAAAAGTATTATTTTAAGGAAATTCTAAGAATTTATCACTAAGCCTCTTGCTACATGACAAGGCTTATGATATACTAAAGCGGTAAATTTCAAAATAATTAGGGAGGTTTTTTATGAAAAAATTTCAAAAAGCATTTCATTTGCTTTTAGCGTTGATTCTGGTTTTTGGGCTGGCAGCTTGCTCCACAGAGACAAAAAAGACGGACACTGCTGCAACGACAGAAACTAAGACAGAAACGGCAACCGAAACAAAAACGGAAACGACAGCGACAACCGAAACAAAGGAACCGTCCGGTACTGTAGTCGTTTATTCTCCGCACGATGCGGATCCGCTGAATGACGGAGTAAATCAATTCATGGAAAAATATCCGAATATTAAGGTCGAGGTTGTTGCAGCCGGAACGGGCGAGCTGATCAACCGGATCAAAGCAGAGGCCAATAAGCCGATCGCCGATGTGCTTTGGGGCGGCGGAGCGGACAGCGTAGTTGCATTTAAGGATTATTTTGAACCATATGTGCCGGCCAACGATGCCAGCATTCCGGCGGTTTATAAGGATCCAGATCATGTTTGGGTAGGTGAAAGCCCCCTGCCGATGGTGCTTTTCTATAATAAAGAATTGTTGGCGAGGGACGGCATGGAGATTCCGCAGACTTGGGAAGATTTGCTTAAGCCGGAATGGAAGGGGAAAATTGCTTACTGTGCGCCGGCAAAATCAGGCTCGGCATACACGCAGCTTTGTACAATGCTGTTTGGACATGGCGGAACCGAAGATGGTTGGGAGTTTATTAAGCAGTTTTATGCAAATCTTGACGGAAAGCTTTTGGATTCCTCCTCTAAGTGCCACAAGATGGTAGCCGATGGCGAATATCATGTGGGTCTTACCTTGGAAAAGGCAGCAGTGAAGTATGCGGATAACGAAAATGTTGGCTTTGTCTATCCGGCAGATGGTACCAGCGCGGTGCCCGATGGAGTGGCATTGGTAAAGAATGGTCCAAATCCGGACAACGCAAAGCTCTTTATTGATTTTGTGACTTCGGCAGAATGCCAGCAAAGACAGAGCGACATGTGGGGGCGCCGTCCGGTTCGTGAGGATATTGAGGTTCCGGCCGGTATGGCAAAATTAAGCGAGCTGAAATTGGTTGATTATGACTTTGAATGGGCTTCGAGCAATAAAGAAATCGTAATTGAGAAGTTTAATGATATTGTTGCCGGCGAATAAGAGTCAGAGAGAGAAGCCTCTCGGTTGCGATTCAATTTTTTGGCCGATACAATGAGTTTTATGATAAGCTGCCTTTGAAAAAAACTAGAAGGCAGCTTATTTTAAACTAGAAGCGCAGATTTAAGAGCCTTGTTTTGCTAGGACGATGCAGTCAAAGCTGTAAGCGAATATTTTCCTTGCTCAGGACAAAATAAAATTTTGTCCTGAGCAAGGCGGAATAGGGAATATTTAGAGGAATCCTTGGAGCAATTGGTTTAATAAGAGAAGAAACGGAGAAATAAGTATGAGTCATTCGGTTATCGTAAAAAATGCGGTAAAAAAATATGGAGATTTTGTCGCTTTAAAAGGAGTTAGTTTGGATATCCATTCGGGAGAATTCTTTACTCTTTTGGGGCCCAGCGGATGCGGGAAAACCACCTTGCTGCGAATGATCGCAGGATTTAACAGTGTGGAAGAAGGAGAAATCAGCTTTGGAGATAAGGTGATCAATAATCTTCCCCCGCATAAAAGAGGCATTGGCATGGTTTTCCAAAATTATGCGATTTTTCCTCATTTGACCGTGGAGGAAAACGTGGCCTATGGGTTAAGGGCACAGAAGGTGCCGGCGGCCGAGATCAAGAGCAGAGTTGCAGAAGCTCTGAAAATGGTACAGATCGAAAAATTAAAGGACCGCATGCCGAATGAACTGTCAGGCGGTCAGCAGCAGAGAGTTGCGCTGGCCAGAGCCTTTGTAATTGAGCCGCAGGTATTGCTGATGGACGAGCCGCTGTCAAACCTTGACGCCAAGCTCAGGGTGCAAATGAGAACGATCATCAAAAAGCTGCAAAGAAGATTGGGAATTACTACCATTTATGTTACTCATGACCAAGAGGAAGCGCTGGCGATATCCGATCGGATTGCGGTCATGAACCTAGGAGAGGTCATGCAGGTAGGAACGCCGGAGGAAATTTATAAGAATCCTCAGAACCTTTTTGTATCCGGTTTTATTGGAACCTCTAATTTTTTAGATGGTCATGTCCAGCGGGAAAACGGCTCGGAGCTTATTTTAGACGCGGGGTACACGAAGGAAATGCGCTTGGAACGTGCCGGCGAGGTTGTTTTATCGGCAAGGCCGGAGCAGGTGCTGTTTGCCGATCGGGGAATTCCGGGTACGATTACGATTTCGACCTTTTTAGGAGATTTTATTGAATACGAGGTGGAGCTGATCGATGGGCAGACGATTCAGGTGAACGAATATACCAAGGATACCTCTCTGATTCGTAAGGATGGAGAGAAGGTGTTTCTGGATTTTGACTGGGATAAGGTCAGAGTTTACGACAAAGAAAGTGGGGAGGCGGTCGAATGAAGAAAATCAAAATAGATTTTTGGTTTTGGGTAAAGGTGGCGGTAGTGCTCATTCTGCTTGTTTTCTTGGTGTATCCGTTTTTTACCTTGATCACCCGAAGCTTTTTTTCCTCTAAAGAGGAGGGCTTTACCCTTTATAATTATATCCGCATTTTTACCAAAAAGCATTATTATGTGCCGATGTTGCGCGGAATTTGGGTGTCCTTTGTCACGGTAGTCACAACGACCTTGATTGGGGTACCTATGGCCTATATCATGACCCGCTATAAAATACCAGGAAAAAATCTAATTCATATATCTATTATTATGAGTTTAATGAGTCCACCTTTTATCGGTGCATATAGCTGGATTACCTTGTTTGGACGTTCCGGCTTTATCACTAAACTGGCGGAGCAGGTCGGCGTTATCTTGCCGCCGATTTATGGGCAGGCGGGAATTTTGACGGTCTTTGCATTTAAGCTTTTTCCCTATATTTATCTGTATACCTCCGGAGCGATGGGATCCATTGATTCAAGCCTAGAAGAGGCAGCGGAAAATCTTGGATCCTCCAAGCGGCGCCGGCTTTTTACGGTAACCTTGCCGGTTATCCTGCCGTCGATCACGGCTGGTGCGATTATGGTGTTTATGACGGCGCTGGCGGATTTTGGAACACCTATGCTGCTTGGGGAGGGCTATAAGGTTTTGGCGGTGCTGATTTATGATGAATATGTCAGTGAAATGGGCGGAAATGCCAATTTGGCCAGTGCTTTGTCCGTAGTGGCAGTAGCGCTTTCGGTCTTTATCCTGATGGTACAGCAGCATGTTGTGGCTAAGAAAAACTATGTCATGAGTACGATGCGTCCGCCAAAGCTGGAGAAACTGACGGGCTGGAAGAAGGCGGCGGCAATTATTTTTGTCGGCGGCGTTACCTTTATCGGCATCATCCCACAGATTGTAGTTATGGTAACAAGCTTTATTCAGACGGATTTTACCGGCTTTATTGGAGGCTTTAGCTTGGACAGCTATATTACTATCGCCAGACGGCTGGGAACCAATATTGTCAATACCTTTTTGTATTCGGGTGTGGCAATTATGGTGATTGTGCTGATCGGTATTTTGATCAGCTACATTCTTGTCAGACAGCGGGGCTGGGTCAGTCGGGCGATGGATTTGATGATCATGTTTCCCTATGTCATTCCGGGAGCAGTTCTGGGTATCGGCTTGATTGTTGCATTCAATCGTCCTCCGCTGATTTTGACGGGAACGGCGGCGATTATGATTATTTCCTATGTGGTCAGAAAGCTTCCTTATACGGTGCGCTCCGGCAGCGCCTTCTTGGAACAGATGGATAAAAGTGTGGAGGAGGCCTCCATCAATTTGGGTGTATCGCCGATGAAAACATTTTTTACGGTAACGGCCAGATTGATGATACCGGGCGTCTTATCGGGAGCGATTCTCAGCTGGATCAACTGTATTAATGAGCTTTCCTCCAGTATTATGCTCTATGGCGGAAAGACCAGTACGATTGCGGTAGCCATTTACACCGAGGTTGCTCGCAACAGCTATGGTACGGCGGCGGCGCTGGCTTCGATTTTGACGGTGGCGACGACCATCAGCCTGCTAATCTTTTTAAAGATCAGCAAGGGCAAAACATCAATTGTTTAGATATGCTTTTAAAATAAGGGCGCAGTGCAAACAAGGTGTTGCTGCCACAAGGTAAGGCTGCTTGTGAAAGTTGGCAGGAAAGGCTTCTGCGGGTGCTTTTGCAGCTGTGCACAAAGATCGTATGTTACATGGTATTATGATAGAAGGAATTCAGCGGAAAACACGAGCCTGAGAAAGGGAAAAGGATAAAGGGTCTTCTGCGGACATTTTTGGATGAGGAAGGCCGGCGCTGGCAAATGGAAAGAGGATGAAGCAATGTTATATTTGGTAAGACATGGACAGACAGAATTCAATGTACAGGAAAGGATTCAGGGGCTTTGTGATTCGAGCCTTACGGAAAAGGGAATTGAGGATACTGCCAAGCTGGCGAAGCATTTGGCAGCTGTGGATTTTAAGGAGGTCTACGCCTCTAATTTAGGCAGAACCATTCAGACTGCAAGGATTATCCAAGGAAGCCGGCAGCTTCCGGTGCTTTCGTTGGGAGAGCTGAATGAGATGGGTTTTGGCGTATGGGAGGGCAAGAGCCTGACAGAGCTGCGGGAAAGCAGCTTAGAGCAGCTGGAGGCGTTTTGGCATGATCCAGTTGGCTACATTGCTCCTGAGGGAGGGCAGACCTTTGCCGAAATGTTTGAACAGGTTAGACAGGGGAGCCGCTTGCTTTTTGCCAGAGCGAAAAATCAGGATATCCTGGCGGTATCACATGGTATGTGGGTAAAGTCCTTTTGCTGTATCTGGCAGGGAAAGGGAATTGCCGATGTTTGGGAGCCTCCGTTTGTTCATAATACTGCGCTGACAGTGGTGGATTGCAGCGGCGATAAGCCGCATTTCGTGCTGGAGGCGGATCTGTCACATTTGCAGAAATAAGGAGAGCGCAAGTTCGGTCCGGTGGTGGAAGCAGACGGAACAGGAGCAGCAAGAAAGCTTTGAAATAATATTACAAATAAAACGAAAGGAGGCTGACATGAGCGATAAGCTAAGGGCGGTGATCGAAAACAGCGATAATATCGTTTTCTTTGGAGGAGCGGGGGTTTCTACGGAGAGCGGAATTCCGGATTTTCGTTCAGCGACGGGGCTTTATAATCAGAAGCAGCAAACGGCGTATTCGGTCGAGGAGCTGTTGAGTCATTCCTACTTTATCCGGCACTGCGAGGAGTTTTATGATTATTACAAAAATCATTTGCTTTTTCCGAAGGCAAAGCCGAATAAGGCGCATCGAGCCTTGGCGGTGTTGGAAGCGCAGGGCAGGCTGAAAGCGGTTGTCACGCAAAATGTGGACGGCCTGCATCAGTTGGCAGGCTCCCAAAATGTGCTGGAGTTGCATGGCTCGGTTTATCGCAATTATTGCATGAGGTGTCGGCAGGGCTATGGTTTGGATTTTATTTTGGTGCAGGAAGGCGTGCCGATATGCGAGCGTTGCGGTGGGATTGTCCGGCCGGATGTCGTGCTCTATGGCGAGGGGCTTGACCAAGCCGTAGTGGAAGGGGCAATTCGGTGCATTGCTAAAGCGGAAACGCTGATTATCGGAGGAACCTCGCTGGCGGTATATCCGGCGGCCGGATTAATTCAGTATTTTAGAGGGAGGCAGCTGGTGCTGATCAATAAACAGGCTACTTCGCAGGACGGCAATGCCGATATCGTAATTCGGGAGAGCATTGGCGAAGTACTGGGAGAAGCGGTGCTGAGCGGGTAATCAAACCATATGCTACAGCGCCAAGGCTGGGGGTTCTCTGCTTTGGCGCTGTGTATTTTTTTACATTTTTATACATAAAAAGAAAAAGGCTTTGACGAAGCTATTGAAAGCAGTTATCAATTGTGATAGAATAAACTAATAAATATTAAAACCACAGAAGAAAATCAAAGAAAGGAAACATAGTGTAAGCACATAGTTTTAAAGCGTTTTAGGCATTTTACAGACAGACGCAAATAAAAAACTATGAAAAACATCAAAGGCAAACGACGATATAAAAGAGAGATAGAGAAGTTTCAAAGGGTACAATATGCTTTAAACGGTAGTGCGGGGAATTTACACTATAAAAGGTCGTAAGGGATGAAAATTGAAGAAAAGAAGGTAAATGTATACAAAATGCTGATACTGTTTGGAATCCTAATTCATTGTGTATTTCAAATTATCTTTAGTTTGTTGAGTCATTATGCTATGAGCGGATACAATGCCTTTGTCGCGGCGATATTTTTATACTCTTTCTATTTTTTAAGACAAAAGAAAAAGCATGTGGAAATCAACATTATCCTTTGCTTTGTAGCATCAACCTTATTTGTGCTGCTCTCACTCTATTTTTTTGGCTGGGATCAAGAATTTCAAAATTGGCTGATGACGTTTGTAACAATTTCTTTTTTACTGCCGCTGTATGAAAAAAGAAAATGGTTTAAGGCGATTGGAATTATCAATTTTGTCCTGTATCCGATTTGCTATTCCTTTCAGCTTGACAGAGACGCCGTACCCTTGCCGGTATGGGCGCACAATGCCTTTTTATTTACCAATATCATCTTTCCGTTTTTGATGATAATGTATTTAAGCAAGATTTTAAATATCAACAAAGCAGTGGAGGAGCATCTTCTCCGAGAAATCAAGCGCATGGCGCACTTTGATACGCTGACAGGGCTTTACAACAGGAGAAAAATGGATGAAATCATAGCGGAAATAGAGGATGAGATAAGAGCCAAGGGAGCTTCTTACTATGTTGCTTTTGTGGATGTTGATGATTTTAAAAGGATCAATGATACTTATGGACATGATGTCGGCGATAAGGTGCTGGCGCGCACGGCAAAGGCCATAAAGCAGGCCTTAAGCGGAGATGATTTTATTGCCAGATGGGGCGGTGAGGAGTTTTTGATATTATTAAAGGAAGAAGCCGAGGATCCCAGACTGGCCTTGGAGAGGATTAGCCAGAGCATTCGAGATATCGAAATCGACAGTTATCCGGATATTAGAATCACCGCCACCATAGGAGTTGCCGCTGCCAAGGAGCAGGAGGACATCAATGCCGCCATACAAAAGGCAGATGAAAATATGTATATTGGCAAAAGAAGCGGAAAGAACAGAGTGGTGTTTTAAGGACTGGCTTTGAGCCACCTAAAATAAAGCAGCAAAAAATACATAATGTCATGAGCAGTTAGATGACGCGTGAAAACGATGAATAGAAATAAAGAAAGGAATATAGTGTCGGCACATAGTTTTAAGATGTTGTAGGCATGAAACACAGGGACATATAAAACTATGAAAAACAGCATCAGGAGCAGGCAGCAATATAAGGGGCGAAGCAGAAGGTTTTAAAGAAGACAATACTTGAAATGGGAGTGCGAGAAGGTTACACTATAAAAGGTTAAAAGCTATGAAAATTGAAGAAAAGAAGATTGATGTGTACAAAATACTGATCGTATTTGGGATTATGCTTTATGGTATCTTTCAGGTAATTTTTATCTTGTTGGGCTACCAGTTTATGATCACATACGGTGCTTTTGTTTTGATAGTGTTTTTGTATGCTTTCTATTTCTTAATACAAAAGAAGCAGCATGGAGAGGTTGTTGTTATCGGCTGCTTTATAACATCGACAATATTTATGTTGTTTTCTCTTTATTTTTTTGGCTGGAATCATGAATTCCAAAATTGGCTGATGACATTTGTGGCAATGACTTTTTTACTGCCGCTGCATGAAAAAAGAGAATGGTTTAAAGTAATTGGACTGATTAATACATTTTTGTATCCGGTCTGCTATTCGTTTCAATTTGGAAAAGATATGGAGCCTTTGCCGGAATGGGCGCATGACGCTTTTTTACTTACCAATATCATCTTTCCTTTTCTAATGATAATGTATTTAAGCAAGATCTTAAATATCAACAAGGCGGTCGAAGAGCATCTCCTGCGAGATATCAAGCGTCTGGTGCATTTGGACGCGCTGACAGGGCTTTATAACAGAAGAAAAATGGATGAAATCATAGCGGAAGCAGAGAGCGAGATAAAAGCCGGGGAAGTTTCCTATTATGTTGCTTTTGTCGATGTCGATGATTTTAAAAGGATAAATGATACCTATGGACATGATATCGGTGATAAGGTGCTGGCGCATACGGCGAAAACTGTAAAGCAGGCCTTAAGCAGGGAAGATTTTGTCGCTAGATGGGGCGGCGAGGAGTTTTTGATATTATTAAAGGAAAAAGGTGAGGACGTCAAATCGACTTTGGAGAGGATTCGGCAGAATATTGGGAATATCGAAATCGACAGTTATCCTGATATCAGAGTCACTGCCACCATAGGAGTTGCCGCTGCCAAGGAGCAGGTGGATATTCATACCGCCATACAAAAGGCGGATGAAAACATGTATATCGGAAAAAGAAGCGGGAAAAACAGGGTGGTATTTTAAAAATAGCGGCGGCGACAGGGCGAGAGGAGATTAAAAAAGGAAAAAGGTTGACAGTATAAAGGGGGCTGGGGTAAAATGAAAGGGTGGAGAGAAGAAAAAAGTACATGGCGGGAGCCAATTGTTTCCGTAATAATTCCGGCATATAATGCGGCGCGATATATTGAAAAAACGATCCAGTCAGCACTTAGCCAAGAGATTCCTTTGGAAATCCTAGTTGTTGATGACTGTTCAACCGATGGATTGCAGGAAATGTTGAGCAGTCGTCCGTATTGGCAGGATATCGTTTATCTTCGCAATGAAAAAAATATGGGAGTAGCAGAGTCCAGAAACCGGGGAGTGCAAGCGGCAAAAGGCCGATATATTGCTTATTTGGACGCAGATGATTGGTGGCGCAGGGGAAAGCTGAAAAAGCAGTTAGATATCATGAAAAAAACGGATGCCGTTCTTTCCTATACGGGCAGAGAGCTGGCGGATGACTCAGGGCGATTATTGAAAAAAAGAATTCCGGTCAAAGAAAAAATAAGCTATCCGGAGCTTTTGTATCACAATATAATTCCCTGCTCCTCGGTAATAATGAAAAAAGAAGCGGCTTTAAGCTACCCGATGCGCCGCAGTGATTTGCATGAAGATTTTCTTCAATGGCTGATGATATTGAAGAATTACGGTGTAGCTTATGGCGTTAACGAGCCGCTTTTGATTTCGAGATTGACAGCCGGAGGAAAATCGCGAAAAAAATGGAAATCCATTCGTATGACTTATGGAGTCTATAGAGAAATGGGGATAGGAAGAATAAAATCCGCATGGTATATGGGCTGGCATTTGATGGGTGGAGTGATGAAGTATATGGGAAAGGCGAAAGCAGATGAAAAGTAGTAGACCCATAAGAATTCTTCATATTATTGAAAGAATTGAAAAGAATAATGGAGTTACCGCTGTTGTTTTAAATTACTTTAGAAATATGGACAGATCTAAAGTGATTTTTGATTTTGTGGTGCATAAGGATTCGGAGCAGGATCTAGAAAATGAAATAATTCAGCTCGGCGGAAAAATATATTATTTTCCGGAGCTATCTTTTTCGAATATCAAAAAATGTAAAGAACAGATGGAAACTTTATTAGCGACAAAGCGATATTATTCGGTCATACATTGTCATTTACCTAATATGGCCTTTGTTTATTTGAAAGCGGCAAAAGAAAAACAGGTGCCGATCAGAATTATACATAGCCACAACTCTAAAGGTTCAGATAAATTAGCAAAAAGAATAAGGAATTATTTTCTGCACTGGGCAGGGGTTCGATATGCGAACCACTATATGGCATGCTCATGGAAAGCGGCACGATATTTGTATGGAAGAAACAGCGCAAAAGCTTTTTTGCTCAACAATGCAATTGATTTGACAAAATATAGATTTGATGAGGGAAAGCGAAAACAAAACCGATTGGAAATGCAGTTGGATGATTTTATTGTGTTGGGTCATGTTGGAAGGTTTTGCAAACAAAAAAATCATGCTTTCTTGCTGGAAGTATTAGAACAACTTGTAAAAGAAAACAACAAATATCGCTTACTCTTGGTAGGAAATGGAGAGTTGGAGCGAGAAATAAAAGAAAAATGCCGTTTGAAGGGACTGAATTCATTTGTTGTTTTTGCCGGACTTCAACAGGACGTGCCGAAGTATTTATCAGTAATGGACTTGTTTTTGCTCCCTTCTCTTTTTGAAGGGCTGCCGCTTGTAGGTATAGAGGCGCAGGCAATGGGTCTTACTTGCTTTGTATCAAGCGAGGTTACACGGGAAACGAAGATAAGCGACAGAATTTTCTTTTTAGGTTTAGATGCCCCAAAATGGGCAGATAAAATTAATCATTGGATTCACGAGGAAAAACAGCGAGATAAACAAAAAAGAGAAACGAGTTCTTTAAGGGGCTATGATATTGCGCAAGAATCTTTAAGGCTATTGAAATATTACGAACAGAAATACTGGCAAGGTACGGGAAATGACGAAAAAAGAAAAATTTGACTTTAGCAAAGAACCGGGGAAAATTAGAAAAAATCAAGTGATAAATAAAGGAAATGAAAAAAAACCACGAATTTCCATTATTACTCCATATTATAATGCTCGATTTTTTTTTGAGCAGACGTTTAACTCCGTCTTGAATCAAACATTTCAAGACTTTGAATGGATTATAATAGATGATGGAAGCGATGAGGAAAACAAGTTGTTTTTACATCAAATCTGTAAGGGCAATAATCAGATTAGAATAATCACTCAAGAAAATTCGGGACAGGCGAAAGCAAGAAATGTGGGAATAAAAAATGCAAGAGCAGATATTATTGTTACATTAGACGCGGATGATTTGATAGAAGAATATTATCTGGAGATAAGCTATTTGGCATTAAAGAATTATCCGGGCGCAGCATGGAGTTATACAGATTCGGTAGGCTTTTATGAGAGGGAATATTTATGGCAGATTCCGTTTTCGGCAGGGAGATTGACGATTTCTAATTTTTTGACCAGTACCGCAGCTTTCCGGAAATCGGCTTTAGAAAAAGTGGGCGGTTATTCAGAACTGGAAAAGCACTACGATGAAGATTGGGAGCTTTTTCTAAAGCTTTTGGCAAATAAACTTATTCCGGTTCATATTTCGGCACTGGGCTTTTGGTATCGCAGGCACTCGTCAGGAATGGGAACAAAGGTAAGGAATGATGAAATGCTGAGAGAAAAATCGTATCAGCATATTGAGAAGGTTGCGAGAGAGGTACCGCTTAATGTAAGTGCATATGAATATTTTGTTAAAGGAAAACCCCGATATAGTTCTTTAGACAAAGTGATAAATAGTATTGTCAAGGTTCAATGTGGTAGGAATATTTTAAAAAATATAGTTAATAAATAGTAAAATTTAAATTTGATTTTATATATGTTTATTGAGTTTTTTAGACCTTAAAGGAAAATCTTTGTTTTTCCTAGGTATAATAAGAATGCAAGGAAAAATGAATGAAAATATGTAAAACAGTGAAGAATAGAAAAAACGAGAGATGAGAGGATAGATTGTGAATAGAATTAACATGTCTATAAAGGCGTTTTGGAAATATAAAGCATTATTGAGAGAATTAGTTATAAGAGATATAAAGATACGGTATCGTAAATCTTTTTTGGGACTATTGTGGACAGTTTTGAATCCTTTGATGATGATGATAGTTATGACCTTTGTTTTTTCAACTCTGTTTCAATCAAATATCGAAAATTTTTCTGTATATTTTCTAACAGGAAATTTATTGTTTTCTTTAAATTCTGAAGCTACAACGCAGGCGCAGTTATCAATATTAACAAACGGCGCATTAATAAAAAAGGTATACATTCCAAAGTATTTATTTCCGCTATCCAAGATATTGTCGGCGATGATTAATTTTTGTTTCGCCTTTGTTGCATTAATCATTGTGATGATTATTACAAATGCTCGCATTAATATGACATTAGTATTTTTCTTTGTGCCGGTATTTTATTTGATTTTATTTTCGCTGGGCTTGGGTTTGTTTTTATCAGCTGTAACGGTTTATTTTAGAGATTTGACTCATTTATATAATGTAATAATGTTAGCTTGGATGTATTTGACGCCAATTTTTTATCCTCTTGAAATTATGCCAGAAGAAAGTAGAGGATTTATAATCTGGAATCCGCTTTATAAATTTATTGTATTTTTCCGGCAAATAGTTATTGAAGGAAAGTTTCCCGGCTTACAGCAAAATATAGAATGCTTAGTGATAGGGCTGATAAGCTTAATAATAGGGGTATATGTGTTTTATAAAAAACAAGATAGGTTTATATTATATATTTAGTGAGGAAACAAATGGAAAAGATAGTTGAAATTGAAAATGTTTCAATGATGTTTAACTTGAGTAAAGAAAAGATAGATAGCTTAAAAGAATATATTATTAAATTTTTAAGGAAAGAGTTGATGTTTGAAGCTTTTTGGGCTCTAAAAGGGATTTCTTTACAGATAAAGCGTGGAAAATCTCTTGGATTGATTGGACTAAATGGTTCAGGGAAAAGTACATTACTGAAAATTATTGCAGGAGTTTTAAAAGCTACAGAAGGCAAAGTGAATATCAATGGGACCATTGCGCCACTAATAGAGTTAGGAGCAGGATTTGATATGGACTTATCAGCGAGAGAGAATATTTATTTAAATGGAGCTATTTTAGGATATTCGCGAAAGGAAATTTCGGAAAAATTTGATAAAATTCTTGATTTCGCAGAATTATGGGACTTCGTTGATGTTCCTGTAAAAAATTTTTCGTCAGGAATGTTGGCCAGATTAGGTTTTTCCATTGCTACAATATCTCAGCCTGATATTTTGATAGTAGATGAAATTTTGTCAGTGGGAGATTTACTTTTTCAAAGGAAATGCGAAAAGAGAATTGAAGAAATGCGGAAAAAAGGTACAACTATTATTTTAGTATCTCATTCTATGACTCAGGTTAGAGAAATTTGCCAAGAGGTAGTCTGGTTGGAAAAAGGGAAAATAAGGGCGATAGGAGAGGTGCAAGAAATAACAGCTCAGTATGAAAAGGCATATTCTTAATAAGAGATATTACAAAGGAATAAGGAAATGAAGATAGATTACAAGAAAGAGCCGGGAAGGCGGAAGCTGGAGAGAGGACTAAATCGGAAGGAAAGGCCGTTGGTAAGTATTATCACGGCATATTATAATGCAGAGGAATATATTGAG
>JBGZBY010000103.1:0-3055 GCA_041844915.1 Eubacteriales bacterium | reverse complement strand
GCCATTCCTCAATTTTTGCCGGGCAGAGGGGAGCAGGAAAGTCTGTCAGGAAGTGGAAGGAGCGGCTGGTGATTTGGCCGGGATGTGAAAATGGATAAGCATAAAACCAATGCAATGAGAATATTAGATAAGCAGGCGATTGCCTATGAAGCGCTTGCCTATGATGCCAGCGACGGCAACATTGACGGGGTATCGGTGGCGGCCAAGATTGGCTGGGAGCTGTGCAAGGTATATAAAACGCTGGTATTGCAGGGGAGCGATAAAAATTATTATGTGGCAGTGATACCGGTAGCCGAGGAGCTGGATTTGAAAAAGGCAGCCAAGGCATTTGGCGTGAAAAATCTGGCCCTGATTCCAGTGGCGGATATTTTAAGGGTAACCGGCTATATTCGCGGCGGCTGTTCGCCGATTGGGATGAAAAAGGACTTTCCACTCTGTATTGACAGTCGGGTAAAGGAGCAGGACTATATTTTAGTCAGCGCCGGCAGAATCGGCACGCAGCTTAAGCTTAGGCCGCAGGAGCTAATTGCGCTGCGCCGCGCAGAAACAGCGGAACTGATACGGGACTGAATCGGCATGCTTTCTGGCAGGAAGGCTTTGGCAAAGAAAACGGCAGTTTATTGGTAAGAGCGCGAAACCATTTAAAGAAAGGAAGGAACGGGAATGGAAAATATTGTAAATAAATTTATACGCTATGCAAAAATAGAAACGACCTCTGACTTTTATTCCGAAACCTCGCCAACGACGGCGAGCCAATTTGATTTGGCGAAGCAGCTGGTCAGGGAGTTGGAGGAGATGGGGCTGACCGAGATCGAGCTGACGGACAAATGCTATGTTTACGCTACCTTGCCTGCCAATACAGATAAAAAGCTTCCGGTTATGGGCTTGATCGCGCATATGGATACTGCGCCAGATTGCAGCGGTAAAAATGTATCGCCAAGGCTTGTGGAGAGCTATGATGGCAAGGCAATTCGCTTGAATGATGAAATCAGCCTGATTCCGGAGGAATTTCCGGAGCTGCTGGATTATGTTGGAGAAGACATTCTGGTAACGGACGGCAATACCTTGCTGGGGGCGGACGATAAGGCAGGAGTGGCGGCGATTATGTCGGCGGTGGAATATTTGAAGGAACATCCGGAAATTAAGCATGGCAAGCTTCGGATCGGTTTTACGCCGGACGAGGAGGTCGGCAAGGGAGCCGATCATTTTGACGTAGCCAAATTTGGAGCGGATTTTGCCTATACCATGGATGGCGGAGCCAGAGGCGAGATCGAATATGAAAGCTTTCATGCGGCGGATGCCTTTGTCAGGATTTCCGGAAAGAGCGTTCACCCCGGAGCAGCGAAGAACAAGATGATCAACGCGGCTATTGTTGCCTGTGAATTTCACGCGCTTTTGCCGGCGGCGGAAAGACCGGAGCATACCGAGGGCAGAGAGGGATTTTATATGCTGCATGACATCAAAGCAGGAGTGGAGAGTGCCTATATGCGTTATCTGATCAGAGATCATTCGGCCGAGCTTTTTGCTGAGCGCAAGGAAGTGATGAGAAGGGCGGCGGAATACCTCAATCAGAAGTATGAGGGCAGGATCGCTCTGGAGCTGAAGGACAGCTATTACAATATGCGCGAGAAAATTGAACCGGTGATGTGGATTGTTGATTTGGCCAAAGAAGCTATTGAACTGGAGGGAATGACGCCGGTGAGCCAGCCGATTCGGGGCGGCACGGATGGATCCAGACTTTCCTATATGGGCTTGCCTTGTCCGAATATTTTTGCCGGAGGACTAAATTTCCACGGCAGATATGAATATTTGCCGGTGAAATCTCTGGAAAAGGCGAGAGATGTAATCATCCGGATTGTAAAGCTGCTGGAAGCCAGAAGCTGACCGCTGATCGGGTATAGAAGGCCGGAAGCTGTTTGAAAGGAGAAACAGAAAGTTTTTGCCGAGAAACGGCAGAAGGTATATTGAAATTGTGGGAGCGGACGATATAAATAATGTAGCGGGCTTTTTCTGCCGGAGAGCTTCCGCAGCGGCAGGGCGCAGTCCTTCAAAAACAGGAGAGAGCGGCGATAAAAACATCATTTATCAGGCAGCATAAAAAATGGGGAATGGCGGCAGAGAGAAGCACAGGAAAAAAGGATTAGAAAGGAAAAGATTATGGCAAAAAGATTTTTTACGTCCGAGTCAGTGACAGAAGGTCATCCGGATAAAATCTGCGATCAGATTTCCGACGCGGTATTGGACGCGATTTTAGAGCAGGATCCGAAGGCCAGAGTGGCATGTGAAACAACGACTACCACGGGCATGGTATCGGTTATGGGAGAAATTACAACCAACTGCTACGTAGATATTCCTAAGATCGTGCGTAAAACGGTCAAGGAAATCGGCTATGACAAGGCTGAATATGGCTTTTCCGGAGATAATTGCGCGGTGATTACCAGTCTGGACGAACAGTCGCAGGACATCGCTATTGGCGTCAATTCGGCTTTGGAAGCGAGAAAAAATGAACAAACCATGGAAGAAACAGAAGATATTGGAGCGGGAGATCAGGGCATGATGTTCGGCTTTGCCTGCACAGATACTCCGGAGCTGATGCCGCTGCCGATCGCCTTGGCGCATCGTTTGAGCAAGCAGCTGGCGAAAGTCAGAAAAGAGAAGCTCTTAAATTATTTAAGACCGGATGGAAAAACACAGGTAACCGTTGAATATGAGGATGAAAAGCCGATTCGAGTTGATGCTGTGGTGGTCAGCACCCAGCATGATTCGGAGATCAGCCAGGAGCAAATTCGCAGAGATATCCTGGAATACGTTATTAAACCGGTAATTCCGGCGGAATGGCTGGATGAAGCAACCAAATACTATATCAATCCGACCGGCAGATTTGTAATCGGCGGCCCGGCTGGCGACAGCGGCTTGACTGGCAGAAAAATTATCGTAGATACCTATGGCGGATACGCCAGCCATGGCGGCGGTGCTTTTTCAGGGAAGGATCCGACGAAGGTAGATCGCTCTGCGACCTATGCCGCTCGTTATGTGGCAAAAAATATAGTGGCGG
>JBGZBY010000102.1:0-18210 GCA_041844915.1 Eubacteriales bacterium | reverse complement strand
TGGCATTCCTGTTACTAGGGATAAAAATTCCGCTAAGATATCCTTGTTTGTTTCGCTTCCGAAAAGCTTTTTAAAAGCATAGTCATTGCGAACCGTGAATTTCATGGATGCCGTGTCTTTTAAATGATTAATCTCGGTTTCTCCCTTTCTCTTTTCCATTTTCCTTCTCCTTTATTGTACTAAAAATTGATACCTATTACAATAGTATTTTAGCAAAATGAAAAGGGAAAATCGTCCGCAATTTGTAGAATTAAATTAAAATTTGATTAAAAATTAAAATCCCCAATGCATATGCCTTAAGGCAGAGATAAGCCGGAATTTATAGGAAAATGCCTCGCAGTATTGCCATGCCTCCCAATTTTGTCATCCTTTTTGGAAGGCACGTCGAAGCTTGCTCCCTGCGGGCGCTTCAAACAACGGGCAGTCTTTCAAAAGGGATGACAGGATTCGAGATGAGGACGGTGCTGCGATGGCGATTTTATATGAATGGGTGTTGAGGTGGAGTTGATTGAAAAGATAGGAAATAAAACGCAAACGCGCAAGCATAAAGGAATGCGGCCGCGCAGCAGGCATATTCCTTTTGCGGCGCTTCACCGACAGACGCAGAGCGCGGAACGCGCGGCAAATGCGCAGCATTGGTCTGGCGATGGGAAATACGGGGATAAATTTACCGTATTCCTAAGACGCGTAAGGGCTACCTTGACAACTGATTTAGAAAACTAAAAAGCGCCGCTCCAAAGTATTTCAGAACAACGCTTTTTCTCGTTTGTACTTTCTAGCTTATAGCTCCGCAATTTCTTCGGCGGTGAGGCCGGTGATTTCCTAAATCAGGGAAATGTCCAATGCCTTAGCCTTCATATTTCGAGCGGTTTGAAGCTTTTCGGAATGGCGGCCATGTGCTTCGCTTTCCCAATAAAAAACACGGCGACAGCTTCTTTATTTTATACGATTGCCTGCAAATCGGCAAAAAAGTCGTGTTTTAGCTCATAAGCCGCCAAGCTCTCTTTGCTATTCCTTCTCCATATTGTTCAAGCGCTCGGTCTGATCAGCGGTAGTCAGCGCATTAATCATTTCCTCCAAATCGCCGTCCAAAAAGTCGTTTAAGCGATAAAGCGTCAGCTTGATGCGATGATCCGTCACCCTGCCCTGCGGGAAATTATAGGTTCGGATTTTCTCCGAACGGTCGCCCGTACCGACCTGATTGCGGCGGTTTTGCGCCAGCTCCTTTTCCTTTTTTTCCAGTTCCATGTCATAAAGCCTTGCCCGCAGCACCTTAAGCGCCTTATCCTTGTTTTTCAGCTGAGATTTCTCATCCTGCATGGATACTACAATGCCGGTCGGAATATGGGTCAGGCGCACTGCCGAATCGGTCGTATTGACCGATTGTCCGCCGTTGCCGGAGGAGCGGAACACATCTACCCGCACGTCATTCATATCCAAATCAATCTCCACATCGTCCGCCTCCGGCAGCACCGCCACAGTCACGGTCGAGGTATGGATTCTGCCGCCGGATTCCGTGACCGGTACCCGCTGCACGCGATGCACACCGCTTTCGTATTTAAGCTTGGAGTAGGCTCCCTTGCCATTGACCATAAAAATGACTTCCTTGATTCCGCCAACTCCGATCTCATTTAAGCCTACAATTTCCGTTTTCCAGCGGTTGCGCTCAGCAAAGCGAGTAAACATTCGGTATAAATCGCCCGCAAATAACGCCGCTTCATCGCCGCCGGCACCGCCTCTGATTTCAATAAACACATTCTTGTCATCATTCGGATCCTTGGGAATAAGCAAAATCTTAATTTCCTCCTCCAGCGCCGCCACGCTTTCCTTGGCCTGTGCCAATTCTTCCTTGGCAAGCTCTTTCATCTCCGCGTCATTGCTTTCCTCCAAAAGCTCCAAGGATTCTTTTATGGTTTCCTTGGCTCGCTTATATTCTCTGTATTTTTCAATAATCGGAGTCAGCTCATTGTGCTCCCTCATCAGCTTCTGCCATTCCTCTTGATTGGCAATTACCGCCGGATCATTGACCAGCTCTCCGACTTCCTCATATCTTTTTTCCGTAAGCTCCAGATTTTCAAACATGCTTTTCCTCTTTCTATTCTAGGTTCTCTATTGCTTTTTCTCCGTTTATTCGCCTGCTCCGCCGTTCTCCGGCTGCTTCTCATCGTTTCATTGCATTCCTCATTCTATCCTTTTCTGTTAGCCCTTGCTATTTCACCTGCGCCGCTTTCCAAAAGCTCCAAAGCCCTTCCTCACGATTCGCAATCCGTCAGAAAGGCTCTCGCCTCCCTCTGGCATACAAGCCGGCTGCTTCCAAGCTCCGCCAGCGCACTGACAAAAATCCGGCTATTACTTCTTACTCTCATTCCAATTCACTTGGGTTCTCCGCTCTTGCCGATCAAGTCCGGCAAGGTTTAAATCTCCGCCAGTCCATTGGCAAAATCCGACTGCCGCTTCTTTCCCCATTCCAATTCACTTGAATTTTGCGCTCTCTGCCGGTCAAGTCCGGTAGACTTTGAATCTCCTCCCAGCTCTGCTCTTGCAAAAATCTGGCTATTACTTCTTACTCCCGTTCCAATTCGCTTGGATTATCCGTTCTCTGCCGGTCAAATCCGGTAAGATTTGAATCCCTCGCCAGCCTTCTTTTTGCAGAAGCTCGGCAACCGCCTTGCCCTGCCCTGCACCAATCTCCAGCAAAAGCTGACCGCCTGTCAAATTCATATATTTTCCTGCATCGCGCGCAATTCGCCGGTAAAACTCCAGTCCGTCGGCTCCGCCGTCAAGCGCAAGAAGCGGATCGTATTGGCGAACCTCCGCTTCCAACTCCTCGATTTCCGCAGTCGGAATATAGGGCGGGTTGCTGATAATCAGGTCAAAATGCTCGTCGGTCAGTTCCACAAATAAATCGCTTTGCAGCCAAAGAATTCGATCATTGACTTGATGTGTCAAGCCATTTTTTCTTGCCATCTCCAGCGCTTTCTCCGAAATATCAATGGCAACAATCTGCAAATTCTTATTTTCCGCTGCCATTGTTACAGCAATGCAGCCGCTACCAGTGCAGAGATCGAGTACCCTCGGCCGCAGCTTCGTTTGCAGCTCCGTCAGCGCCCGCTCCACCAAAAGCTCGGTTTCCGGACGCGGTGTCAGCACCTCCGGCGAAATTGCAATGTCATAGCCATAAAAGCTCTGAATTCCGCTGATTTGCTGCAGAGGTATCCCGACAAGTCTTTTTTCCAACAAAGCAGCATATTGTTCGATTTCCTCGTCCGCTGCATCCTCTTCTGCCGTCAGCAGATATTTGTGCAGATCCCATTGCTTTAAAAAAAGCAGCAGGGCTCTGGCATCGCTTTCCGGCTTACCTGCAACCAAAAGCCTCCTTCTGCCGTCATTGAGCAATTCTCGATACTTCATGGCATTCCTCATTTCTCTGCTTTTTCCTCCGCCAGCTGCTTTCCGGATACTTTTTTCCTTCTGCACCGACATAAGCTACGCCTTTGCGCCTTGTTTGGGCAGCACCTGAAGAAAAGGCTCAAAAGTTCCTTTCTTCGGATAGCCAAATAGCCCTTTTAGTCCAGCATTCCTTCCATTTGCCGGAGAACTCTTTGATCATTTTCCAGCTCACGGCTGCGCCGCTCCAGCTCCGCTTTTTCCTCCGCCAGACGCTGCTCCAGACGTTTTCTTCCTTCCACTCCGGCATAAAAATCAGAATCCTGCAAAAACAGGTCGATCAAATCCTCCTCCTTTTCGGGAAGCATGGACGCCATTTCCCGCGCAATATCCAGTGCCGTTAGTCTTTGCTGTTTTTCCAGATCCTCGTATCTCTGGCGCTGATTTCTTTCTTTTAAAAATATCTCATAGCGAAGCCGCAATGCCTCGGAGCTGTTGATTTCATATTTTTTGTACTCATAGTCCAGCAAATGACGATAGCGCACATATTTGAGCTTGACCTTATTCGTCAGCTTGACCGCCCTCTGCTGAAGCTTGCCGTTTTTCTCGATGGCGCTCCGGAAATAGCGCCGAAAAACCGCCGCCCAAATCCCGAAAAAGCCGACGCTCAAAATCAAAATCACTGCCGGAACAAAAATATCCTGTCGTCTAGAGAGAAGAAACAAAAAGATCGTACCCAAAACCGAAGCTGCAATCGCAATATAAAGGACAATTCCTGTAATCAGCAGGCCGATTCGGCTGCGTTTAAACTCATATTCCAGAGAAGAACGCTCCCCTTCCAAATAGCTTAGATCCTGCTGCACCTTTTGAAATTCCAGCTCATTTTCCTCGATCAGCTTCAGTACCTTGGGCAAATCCTCATCAAAGGTCAAATCATTGAGCTTGCTCAAATACTCCCGCATTTCTTCATGATGACTTTTCGCCTCCTGCTTCTGCACATGTCGGGAGGCGTACTGCTTCGCCATTTGTATAAGGGCGTTTCTTCGCCGCTCCGGAAACCGAAGAAAGCGCTCCAGCAAAAGCATCCTTCGCTCATTCCGACGCACTCTGGGCAAATGCTCTGCCAGTGCCGCTTCATTCTCCGCCTGCCAGCCCGCCAAAAGCGTCGCCGGATCTTCGCTTTCCCTAAGCTCTTTTACGTCGTAGCCGCCGATATAGGTAACCTCATACGGCTTCCAAAGGGAATCCAGTTTTTCTTTAATTTTTGCAAAAATCCCCATTTTTTGCCCTTTCTCTATGAAGTGGTTGCTATTTTTCCTTTATTTTTTCGCCGCTTTCATTGCTCCGATAAAGCCGGCAAAAAGCGGATGCTGACGATTCGGTCTGGACTTAAACTCCGGATGGAACTGCACCGCCACAAAATACGGATGCTCCGGCAGCTCGACAATCTCCACCAGCTGCTCGTCCGGCGAAAGTCCAGCGATAACCAGCCCCGCCGCCGTCAAATTTTCCCGAAATTCATTGTTAAATTCATAACGATGACGATGTCTTTCATAAATCAATTCGCTCTGATATTGCTCATAGGTTCTCGTACCGGTCTTAAGCTTGCAGGGATATGCTCCCAGCCGCATCGTGCCGCCTTTTTCGTCAATATCCTTTTGCTCCGGCATAATATCAATTACCGGATAGGCCGTTTCCGGATTCAGCTCAGTGCTGTGCGCTCCAGTCAAGCCGGCTACATTACGGGCAAATTCAATCACCGCCGCCTGCATTCCCAAGCAAATGCCAAAAAACGGAATCCGCTTTTCTCTGGCATAGCGAATCGTTTCTATCTTTCCCTCAATCCCTCGGTCGCCAAAGCCGCCCGGCACCAGTATGCCGTCGGCCTCCTTCAGCATCTCGTCGGCATTGCCCGCAGAAATATCCTCGGCGTTAATCCATAAAAATTCCACTGCCCGATCCTGCTGAATCCCGGCATGCTTGAGCGCCTCGACAATTGACAAATAGGCGTCGTGCAGCTCGACATATTTACCGACCAAAGCAATTTTGAGTGCTTTCTCCGACAGACTCCTTTCCTTTTCCACCAGCGCCTTCCATTCGGACAGATCAGGCCGACCGCAGTCCAGCTTCAAATGACGACAAACAATATCTGCCAGCCCCTCCTTTTCCATCATCAGCGGCACCTCGTATAAAAACTCAGCGTCTAGATTTTGAATAACCGAATCCTTCTGCACATTGCAAAACAGCGCCAGCTTATCAATCATATCCTGCGACATACGATGCTCCGTCCGGCAAACCAAAATATCCGGTGTTATTCCCATTGCTCGCAGTTCCTTAACAGAGTGCTGGGTCGGCTTGGACTTCATCTCGCCGCCCATCTTCAAATACGGAATCAGCGTCACATGAATATATACGACATTTTCCCGCCCAACCTCGGACGCCACCTGCCGGATAGCTTCAATGTAGGGCTGGCTTTCAATATCTCCAACTGTACCGCCAATCTCGGTAATGACGATATCGGAGCGATTGTTCTTGCCGACTCGGTAGACTCTTTCCTTAATCGCATTGGTAATGTGCGGAATCACCTGAACGGTAGCGCCCAAAAACTCGCCTTTTCTTTCCTTATTTAATACCGACCAATAGATCTTGCCGGTGGTGATGTTATTTTCTTTTGTTAAATTTTCATCAATAAAGCGCTCATAGTGTCCGATGTCCAGATCCGTTTCCGCTCCATCCTCGGTAACAAAGACCTCGCCATGCTGATACGGGCTCATCGTTCCTGGATCAATATTGATATAGGGGTCAAATTTCTGAATGGTCACGCTATAACCTCTTGCCTTTAAAAGTCTGCCTAGGGACGCTGCTGTGATCCCTTTTCCCAGACCGGAAACAACTCCGCCCGTTACAAAAATATACTGCATTTTCAACCTCCACCAATTTTGCTTTGTCCCTTCGTTTGCCCGCACCTACGCCCCGATTTGAGAAAACAGAACCATGCGGTGTTTTCTTACACAAGTTTTTATTTTATCCAGTTCTTTTCCTTCTGTCAATATGCTTTACCGATTTTCCATAAATGCCTTAATTCTCCGATAATTCTCAAAGTAATTTCTAGTTTTAAAGCAGGACTGAATTACCTTGAGAAATGGTCTATGCTAGAAGTAAGCCGTCCCACTTTTATTTTAATTTTTTGGCCGCTTCCGCCAGCGCCGCCTCCAGCACCCGATCCTTTCGGCTCAATTCCCTTCTGAGTGCGGTATTCAATGCACTTTGTGTGGTAAAATCCAAAACCGGATACTGTCCCAGACCATTCTCCTTTTGAAAAGCCAAAACTGCCGGCAGAGTTTCCTCCCCGTATTTATTATCCGGAGTGTATTCAAAATAGCCCAAATATTTCAGAATTTTTTCCGCTCTGTCAATGGTTTCATTTTCATCGCCGATAAAAAATCGCCGGTCAGAAATAATATAATTCGGCGTTTCCACCAGTACATGCGGCGCAACGCCCAGCTTATGCACAGGGTCACCGTTTGGCGTAAAGAAATCCTTAAAAGTCAGTTTAAAGCTGTATTCCCCTCCTGCCAAACTAAGGATTTCCTGCGCCACTCCCTTACCGAAGGTTCTTTCGCCCACCAAAATCCCTATGCCTGAATCCTTCAGCGCCGCCGCTAAAATCTCAGCTGCCGAAGCGGAATTTTTATTGACAAGAACAATAATATTTGCATAGGGAATTTGCTCCAATTCAGAATAATAAACTTCTTCTTGCTGCTGATTATCCCGAAAGCTGACGATTTTTCCTTTCGGTATCAGCATCCGCGCAATCTCTATTACCGAATGGACATAGCCTCCACCGTTGTCCCGCAGATCCAAAATCAGAAGCTTGGCCGCCTTATTTTCAGGAAGTTCCAGAATGCTCTTAAACTCCGCAGCCGTTTCCTCACCAAAGCTGCTAATCGCAATATAAAGCAAAGATTTTAGTTCAAGCCCCGCCGGCCAGTCAATCGGCAGCTCCTTCCATGCAGGCTGCTCGACCGTCGGCAAATGCAGACTTCGGCGTTCCAAGCGAAAACTTAGCTTTTGCTGCCCCCGCTTTACCTCCACCGTTACATAGGTTCCCTTTTCACCCAAAATCTTCGCAGCCACCTCATCCGTCGTGGTCATTCCCTCAAAGCTGACGCCATCGGCTCCCAGCAGGATATCCCCGACCAAAATACCGCCTTCTCCGGCACTGCCTCCGAGAATCAGCTTGACAACCACAAAATCCTTGTTTTCCCGTCGAAATTGAATGCCGATGCCTTCAAAATTTTTGTTAATGCTTTTCTCAAAGCGGCGAGTCTGCTCGTAGTCAAAAAATTCCGAATATTCATCCAACCGCTCAAACATTCCCTTCATCGCCGCTTCAAACAGCTCCTGCCTGCTGACATTGCCGGTGTAATCCTGCTCAATCCGGTTCATCACCTGTTCAAACATTTGCGAATACTCCTGCGCCGAAACCGGCAACAGACTTCCCCATACGATAATGAATGACAGCGCCGCCGCAATCGCTTGCTTAAATCCTTTTTTCATTTCCTTCTCCCTTCCGCTGCCTTCCGGCCATCTTCTATTAAGCGGTCCGTCGCTTTCTTTTTTCGCCTTAAGCTCCAGCCAAATCCTCTCGTCATTTACCGCTTCATACATCTGCTTTTGTTTTCATCTTACTATAAGTCGACGGCTTTTTCAACTTAAACTTGATATTTGCCGCCTTGTCCGCATCGGGATCGGCCGCCAAGCAAGCTCTCGTCCTGTTAAGCCGGCCTCGCTGACAGAAAGTCGTCTATTCAAGTCCGTATAGCAATATTTGCAAGAAATCTCTTCAGAAAAGTTTGTCGAAAAGCTTTCCTAATAAGCATAAAATTTAGAACTGCCTCTTTGCCCAATTTCCAATTTCCCAGCTAAAACGGCCTCCAGCAAAAACTCGCCTATTCAAGTCCGCACAGCAATATTTGTAAGAAATCCTTTCAGAAAAGTTGGCCAAGAAGCTCTCCTATCCTCAATTTTGGACAATCGGTCTTTTGCCGGACAGCAGTTCCTTTGCCGCTTCCGCCAATCATTTTTTCCGGCAGCTGTTGCGCTGTAAAAATTTACCCGCCGGAAAGCTTTTCCCGGCGGGTGTTTTCATGTTTTTATAAAACTGCTGTTTGCTTTCTCACTCTACTTGTGGCAGGCAAAGCCTTTTAATATGCCGCTCCTATTTCTGTGCGCAGATAATTAATCAGCCGGTTGATCACCGCCGCCGCTTCGGCTTTGGTAAACCACTGTGTCGGCTTAGCCTTGCCCTCACTGTTACCCAAACAAAGCAAGCTTCGCTTTTTCCTCTGCTCGCGACAAACAAAGCCTTTTAATATGCCGCTCCTATTTCTGTGCGCAGATAGTTAATCAGCCGGTTGATCACCGCCGCCGCTTCGGCTTTGGTAAACCACTGCGTCGGCTTAACCTTGCCCTCGCTGTCGCCCAAAATCACGCCAATTTTATAGCCCGCCATGATTTCTCGCTTTGCCCATGGCGCAATTTCCGCATCATCCTGAAATGGAGTTTGCAGCGTAGTCATAACGCCCAGCCGTTCCAAGCCGATAACCCGAATATAAATAGCAAAAGCCTCTTGTCTGGTGATCGGCTGATCCACTGAAAAATTCTCTCCTGTTCCGTCCACCATGCGAATGTCATAAGCCGCCATGATATAAGGGTAAAGCGGATGCGTCGGAGCGACGTCACCAAAAATCTTCGGCGCATTTTTTTTCGGATTCTTGTGCTTGGAGATATCCACATTCATCGCCAAGCAAAGCGCCTTGACATATTCACCACGGCTCATCGCCTCATACTGCATCCCCTGATGCGGTATCTCGGTATAAACGCCCAAGCTGTACAATTGTTTGATGTCTTCCTCCGCCCAATGTCCGCTCAAAAATTCCAGATTTTTCGGAATCAGCAGCTTTTCAATCGGATTATGCGGCAAAAACAAAATCGAATTCGCCTTTTGCTTGGCAGTCAAATTCGGCTCATCATTGCGAATCTCATAAGAAAGTGTTGCTTTCCTCTCCAATCTTTGATTATAGGTGCCAGAAAAGCTGATTTGATAGGGATCGCTGCTTTCATAATAAATACTGCGATTGGCTTCCAATCTCGGCTTTATCTGGATATCTCTATGAAATTTATTGGCCGGTGAATCAATATTCAGCTCCATCACCTGACTTTCGGTCTTTGCCCACGGCTGCTTAAAGCCAGTAATCTTGCCGTTCATCGTCGCATAATAAGCCTTTTTATCTCCATCTAGATAGGTTGCCACATAGGACACATCCGTCGTATAATAGCTTACTCCGGGCGTAATGTCCTCCGCCGTTGATTTGGAAAAGGTAGTATTTTCCGGCTGAAGGGTCAGCGTCTTACCGTCAACGGTAATGGTTTCTACCCAGCTGACCAGCTTCGAGTCTTTGATCACCTGAAAGCTATAGGGGCTTTCCTGCTTGCGAAATGAGGTCGTCAGTCGTACCCGCCGGTCAAGTGAAGCGTTCAGCGCCTCATTGCGCGCATTGATCTGATATTCCTCGGCATAAGAGCCCGATTCGCTGGTCATCACCTTATCGGTATTCATCGTTACTGTAATGGTTCCGGTCATTTCTATCGGCTTCGCTCCAAAAAAGATGACCTCCTTGTAATCATATACCTTTTTCGTTTCTTTTTTTACCGGTACATATTCCTCCATAATTTTCGGAAGTGTTTCCCCCTCGGAAATTCCTCCGAAAAACCCAAGCTCGCCGGCAGCCGCCTGACTGCTGTCTCCAAACAAAAGCAGCAGCCCCAAAATCAGCAGCAGGCCCGCCTTGATTGTCCAATTTTTTTTCATATCGGCTCCCTTCTATTGCTCAACAAAGAACAAGTAGCCCTCGGCGCTGCGATCGGCATTGTCCTTTAAGCTTTTGACCAAGTCCTCTGTCGTCATCGCCCGAATGACCTCGCCAACCTTCAGGCTTGACCGCTCCACTATTTTATTTTCCCGGAAAAAGAGCGCGGTCGGATGCACGGTCAGAACCGCATAGCTATTGCTGAGGCTTAAAGGCACCCATTTCTTCTGCCCTCTCTGATAGACGAATACATCCTTGATCTTGATGCTGTCGCCGTCTACGGCATAGATTGTTCCCTTGACACCCTCCTGCAAATACGGCTGATCCAGTACATATTTCGCCTTTGTTCCATCGGAAATAATATTATAGACCTTATTGGTGTGGCTGATTTCCGAATAGGACAGGAAATTCGACTGTGAAATAAAGCCCTCTCCCGAATAAATGCGGGTATTGTGATCCATTTCAAACTCTCGCTTAATCGGCGAATAAATCCAGTTCATCCCCTTTAAAGCGGCATTCGACTGTAGCTTAAAGCTTTTGAGTTCGTCGATTTTGGCAATTCTACCGCGGAATATTTGCAGACTGTCATTGCCCGGCTCCGGCGCAACCTCTATCAGTGCCGCCTTATTTTCTCCGTTCAGGATAACTCTGGCATAATCCGGCGGCAGCAGGCTCCCAAAACTGACCACATGCTCGTCCTTCAAAATAATGGTACCCTCGTCCGCCTGAATCAGTCCCGTCCGATCCTCCAAGCGGAAGCTACTGTTATCTCGCACTGCTTCAATCCGCTCTCTGGTCAGCATCGTTTCCCGACTATCCCGAAAGCTCAGGGTATCCAAAATTTCACCGGAATAAAAATCCGTAGTCACCGCATAGCCGATCATATCTTGCGAATAAAGGAATTTGCGCACATAATCCGCCGTTACTCGCTGCCCGTTATAATAATACTTGGTCTGTTCATTTTGCTGAAAAACGCGACTGGCCTGATAATCGTCCCAGCGGCTGTACTGCAAACGATAGGAATGATTCAGCGTCAGCTGCTTCTGCGCCTGATTTAGCAGTCCAATATTACCCTTATAAATATTGGCAACCCGATTGCCCAGTTTATCAACTACAATCTCCTTTACCGTTTCCTTTAAGGTTCCGGGACTGATTACCGCCTGATTGATCAAGAGCTTGACCGTTTGCCCTGCTCTCAGCGCAGCTAGACTGCTCCGCTCCTCTCCATAAAATACGCCCGCCAAAGGCGCTACCTTATAGGTATTGACCGACTGATCCGGTCGGCGAATCGTAATCTGCGAACCGCCGTCGCCATGCTCGCGAATATCGGTGATCTGACCAAAATCGGCAACATAATTGGTGCTGGCAGAAATACGGGTAATGTATTCCGCATCCTCCTCCGATAAAAGCGCATGTACGATATCGCCAATCTCCAAATCCTCTACTCTGCCATCATAGGGATCAAAGCGATAATGCCGGAACAATTCGTCAAAATAACCGGTATTGACATTGTTTTCATAATAGGGGCGCTTTTCCACCACCAGCGCTGAAAGCTGATATTTCTTGGTCAAAAGCTTGCCATCCCATGTTTCAATCACCAGATATTTAAACTCCGGCTGAATGTCTTTAATCAAACCGCTGATCTCGTTGGTGCGGATAATATCCCCCTCATAAAAGATTTCCGTTACCAGCTTGTCCTTGACCGTCACTGTCACCCGATGACTATAGGGAAGCTGGGCTAGCGGCACAAAGCGATCATTGTACTGAATGCGCAGCGCCACCTGAGCAGGATTTAACCGATATAAGCTGGGAGTCATGGTAAAGTGGTAGCTGTCCTCGCCGTCCTTGAGCGTAATCTGGCCGTTTGCCAAATCAGTAAAGGGCTGCAAGCTTCCGGAGAAGGAATAAGGCTTATCCGGCTCCGCGGCATTAACATAAAGCAGCTCGCCCTGATCATTCACCAAATATTCGACCTTATCGCCCTCCTTCAGTGCTAGGAGGGTAGTAAGATTGCCCTGCCACAGCACCGGAGCCGAAAGACTGGTTTTTATGTTATCGCTGTTAATTTCCTCGGCATAAATCCATTGGTCAACCTGCCCGCTTTGATTGCGCACCAGATAGTTTCTTTCCTTGCGAGAGGCCTGATTGTTCAAGGTCGTAGCATCCTCGATATGACCGATATAGCCGTTTCGCAGGCTGATATTGCGCAGTCGATAAAGACTTTGTCCCATGTTGCGGATCGTTTGAGCAAGCTCTGCTCTGGTAATTCCCTGTTTCGGAGCAAAGGCATTGCCTGCCCCCCGCATAATACCGGCCTTTGTGACCATTTCTACATAAGGAAGATATTTTGCATCAATCGCCTGCCAATCGCTGTAGCGAAAAATCGCCTGATTCTCATACTGGGGCGTCAGCTCCGTCGAACCTGCCGCCGCCGCCAAAATTACCAGCCAAGCCGCCACCTCCTCTCGCGTCGCCGAGTCCAGACGACGGAAGTTTTCATTCGGCAAAAGCGCCGCCTGATCCTCCGACAAAGCGTCGTTTAGCTGCTCCTGCGTGATTGCCCCCAGTTGCCGCGCCACCGTCAAATATCCCTTCGACCAGAAAGTCAGATTGCTTTGTGCATTTTCTCCAGCTTCAATCCTTTCAGCGGCCTTTTTAGCATCCGCTTCCTTGCCGATTGCCCGCAGCAGCAGCGCCAAAGCTTCTTCTTTGCTGACTCTTTGATTCGGACGGTAGTAATAGCTGCCTCCCTCGGAATAGCCCTGAACAATGCCCAGCGCGCCCAAGCGGGAAACGGCCTCCTTCGCCCAGTGATTCGCCGGCAAATCAGTAAAATTCAGATTTCGGCGAATCGTATCACCCAACATTTGCCCTCGATAAACTGCACTGACCGGATCGGAAACAATCCCCTGGTCTTCACTGATCGCCGCTTCAGCGGATTGCCATACCAGTATCCAGCACAGCAAAAAGGCTATCATTCTAAAAACTATCGGTTTTTTTTCTTGCTTCACTTCTTTTCCTCCCGCAGTCCATTTTCCGTCTTTGCCATACTTCGAGCAAAAACCCTTCTTTATTATTTCGGCTAAATTTATTTTTTTCTAAAGGCTTTTCCCAAAATTCTGCTAAGTCCTTGCTCCATTGCTTACAAGCCCACAACTTTCGGCAGGGCAAAGCCGCCTAAAAAGCCTTGCCGGCGGCCTCCTGCGGCTGTTTATTCCATGCCTCCCTCTATCTCCCTTTTGAGCGGAGTCGCTACCACATGCAGCTGATTTCTTCCTATATTGGCACGATTCAGCTCCAGCTGATAGTCGATTTTTAAATCAAAGCCCCCTTCCAGCGGCGTCAGACTTACGTCCTTGGTATGACTGATCATTTCCAGCTGTCCGAACGGCGTTTCATATGGCACAATATGCGATACTCCTTTTTCAAACAGCAAATGGGAATTTTTATTGCCATAGCGAATGATGGATACAAGATCTGCATCCGCTTCAATCAAGGTCTTGATTGGATGGTTTTCGTCCAGCATATTGTCAAAATACGATAAATACAGCTTCCCGTCTTTTTCCTCATATTGACCCGTCGTTATCATTTCCAAAGTATCTCCATTCATTGCCTCCTGCATCCCGAAAATACTGACCTTGACATTTTCTTCCATTTCTTCCCTGTCTATTTTCTTTGCCCCAGTCATAGTCTTGACCTTCCTTTCTTTTTCTATTTGTCTTCCTCGGCCTTTTCCCTGCATTGCGCAGGCTGCTGGCCATTTTAAAATTTCTTAATTTCTCGGCTTTTCCGCCCTTGCCTTTCGCCTGCCTGCCGGGCTTATTTTTCCGCGGTTTCCGATTCCTCTAATTCTTTTGTTTTTCCACCTTACGGCTTTTCCGGCTCTTTGGGCTTTTTTGATTTTCCGGCCCTCCGGCGCTCCGTTCCCATTGCTCCTTCGCATTGAAAGAGTTTTGCCAATTCTCGGAACAGGACGCACACCAGCGGCTTGAGAATTTTCCGCTCTTGCTTTTCGCCTGCCTGCCGGGCTTATTTTTCCGTGGTTTCCGATTTTAAAAGTTCTGCCAGCTGCTCGGGGCGGTGAATAATATAAGTAATGCCCTCCGTCGGCACTTCCTCCAAACGGCGAAAGCCCCAACTGACAAAGGCGCTGTCAAGGCCAGCGTTTCGGGCTGTTTCTATATCCACCTCAGTATCGCCGACATACAGGGCTTCCTCCTGCCGAACACCGGCTATCGCTAAAATTTTCTCCACGCCTGCCGGATTCGGCTTAATCGGAAATTCCTCTCCAGCTCCGATGACCGCCGCAAATTCCCACTCTGCATAATAATCGGCCGCGATTTTTTTAACCATATAATCAATCTTATTGGAATTGATTGCCATAAGATATCCCGCTTCCTTCAAAGCATCCAGCAGACCGGCAATTCCCGGATACAGACGTAAATCTTCACTGTAATATATTTCATAGGCTTTGACCAATTCTTCATAATAGGGATGAATCCCCTCGGCGGCAAAAACCTCTTTCGGTAACGCTCTTTCTGCCAGCTTCTTCAAGCCGTTCCCCACAAAATATTGATATTCCTCTTTGGTGTGCAGGGGATAGCCATGCTTTGCCAGCACCGCATTCATCGCCGCTCCAATCCCTCCCAGCGAATCCAGCAGCGTGCCGTCCAAATCAAAAATAATCAGTTTGTATTTTTTCATATATTCCTCCTACGATATGCACCTGCGCCTTTTAAAGCAAACAGCAGCTTGGCGGACATAGCAAACATCCCATTATAGGCTGATCCATTTAGCACTATGCCACTGTCTGCCACAGGCCTTTTTTAGGCATTGCATCAGATCGGCATTTTCTTTTCCCGGCCTCCCGATTCTTTTCAATGCCTCGTCAGGTACAATTATCTTCTTCACCAAGGATTTAACTCCCTGACATTTCTAATCTGGCAATAGTATATGTCAAGCTATGCACCATGTCAATCCTATTTTGTCGTGCAGCAGGATCTTTTCTTGAAATATCCCTGTTCTATAATGGACCCATAAATTAAAACGCTTTTTCGGACAGATTTTAATGAATCTGATTTTAATAAATATGATATATACTATAACCAATATGAAAGAGACGATTCAAAATTATGTCCAGACAAAGAAGAAATCTTAGTGCAAAATTTAAATCAGGCCTTGTAATCGAATTGCTCAGGGGAGAGAAAGATCTCAAGACTCTGGCAGCTGAAAATAACATCCAGCCTAACCTGCTCCGCAACGGGAAGAAAGAGTTTCTCGACAATGCTTCCATGGTGTTTGACGACAAACGAGAGAAAAACCTTGAAGAAAAGCTTAACGAAGAACGCGAAGAGAAAGCGGAGTACGCAAAAAAAGGGTGATCAGTTAACCATACAGATTGACCAGCTCAAAAAAATCAAAAGAAATTTGTGGATCTGACTACGAGAGCAGGTTTAGTCCAAAATCTTTTGACAACTAAGGAAATATATTTGCAGTGATCATCCTAAAGCTGGGTAATCTCGGATAGGTTGCTGCAAGTTCTCATGCTTTCCGATGATCTCCTCCATCCAGATCATACTATACCAGCGCTCAAATTTGTACCCGCATCTGTGGAATTCCCCCACCTTGACAAAGCCAAGATGCGCATGGAAATCCGCGCTGTTCGTAGTAAGATACTCATCTTCCGTTTCAGGGTAAGCGATACAGGCATACAAATTGGTAATTCCCATTTCCTTCGGCGCCTTTCCCAATGTTTCATAGAGTTTGCGCCCCATTCCACAGTTTTGAGACTTGTAAACAAGATAAATGGTTATCTCACAGGACCAGTCATAGGCCACCCTGTCAACAAAAGCTCCGGCATATGCATAGCCTTCAACAATACCATCCTTCAGAATCACCAAATATGGGTAGCGCTCCTTAGTTTTCATCATACGAATACCGAATTCTTTTATGGACGGGGAATCATATTCAAAAGTAATCGCTGTATTCTTGACATAGTAGTCATATATTTCCAGCTACCCAATGTACCGTAAACAAAGCAAGCCTGTACAGCATTTATTTCATTGACATGCGTAACAGAAAAAATCAGAAATTTTTGAATTATCAAGTAATATTTTACAGCACTTTTGCAACAGCAATTTTTGTAAGAGCATCCGCTTTTTCTCGCCCTTCAGTATCTCTTACTTCTGCCATTAATTCATTTGCCACCCGCTCTCTATCATACTTCAATCTTTCTAGCATCGGTTTATGCTTTATTTCGAAACTTTTAAATATATCATCCCAAGTAAACGCATATACTTCACAATTATCAGCCTGGAGTACCAACCCAACTTTTCCTTTATCTTCAAATGCTTTATATTGGCTTTTAACATAATCATCTACTTCTTTACATACAGCAATAAACTTCCATTTCCGTAATTCACTGTTGAATTGAGACTGCCTTCTAACATAATCCATATAATCTTCCACTTGTCGCAATACTTTTTTCGTTAACAGAACTCTCGGCGCTTTCAATTCAACAACAATATTTTCTTCCAGCGTTGTTTCAAATGTCGTTTCAACATTTCGCGTATTGCACAAAAAAATGTCCATACATCGTTCATTTTCCGCATCTGAATTCAATTTTGCTGTAACATCCTCTTCTCCATACAAAATATTCCTATACCGCTCCAATGTTTTTTGCATTCTCTGATCAGCGCTTGCTAAATTGTACTGTTCACCAAAAAGCCAAAAATGTCTTTCTACAATCTTTTGCACATGATCACGTTCATTTGCAAACTTTGTCAAATCATACACAATACTTTTTAATAATTCTATCACTTTATACCTATCCTCAATAAACTTGATAGTATCAATGATATTTTCCAAAGATGTCTTTTTTAATATCATTGAAAAATCAGTTCTCTGCTGAGGTGATAATTCCACAATCTGCTCTATTATAGTTAAAACATTTTCTCTCTCTTCCGAACTCAAAATCAAATTTAAAAAACCAAGCAACGATTTTTCTTGAATTTGTTTTAATTTATGAAAAATTAGTGGTTCCAATTTAAAAATTTCCTTTGTTACCCTCTTTAAGTCATTTTTACGCATTTTTCCATATACATCATCTGGAAATTTAGGAAAAGTTTTTCTTTCAGTTATCATAGCTTCAACTGCTTCTTCTGCTTTATCTGATAAATATACGCTAATTTTTTTCTCGATAAGCTTTTGAATTTCTTTATGTATTTTTTTCAGAATTTTTTTCTCATTTCGGGTCTCAAACAAGCTAATCTGTGTATCTTCATGATCATCTATCACATTTTCTTTATCATCAAAAAAATCTGATTTCACAAACACACTGTGGTTAAAATTAACGGTATTATGATTAAACGTCGTGGTTCGATTTCCTTTCAATATGTTTTTTTTATCAAAATAATAACAACAGAATTTTTCAGAAATTGATTCCTGCCATACAACCAAATTAATCTCAACCCTATATCCATCAATTGTTACCATGACTTTTTCACTCAACTCAGTATTTATATATTTTTCGTAATCAATTTTCTCCCCATTAACTAGTATCTCTACATTTTTGTTTTTATATAGATACAAAAACCACGCAAAATCTTTGAGTAATGCTGGCTCTATTACCTCAAAATTCATATTCTCCACAGTTAATGTGTTTATATTGAAAAATTTCACTTCTGTTCCAGTTGCATTTTGCTCAGACAACTGCGGTTCCGAACAATTAATCACCTCTTTTTTGTCACTTGACATAGTAATATCATATTCTTTATATACATTGTTGTCTTTATACACAGTATGCCACTCTGCATTATTAGAAAAAGCAATAAAAGAGAATCTACCTTTTCCCTTATTTGCCTTAGATTTCATTTGTAACGATAGCAAATTCTTCTTTGACGCCAGAAAGGCACCAAATGTTTCCATTAGTTCATTGTAATTTATTCCATCA
>JBGZBY010000101.1:0-14155 GCA_041844915.1 Eubacteriales bacterium | reverse complement strand
TTAAAAACCAAAAATCCTTATCGCACGCTCTATCATTTTAAATTCATCGTATTCTCAAGGCGTGCGTAGGGGTTTGCCTCGGCGACTGATTTGCCAGCACCGAGAGGCAGAAAATCCCGCAGGGATTTGCGTTCGACTGTAAAGAGAAAGAGGAATTGAAAGAACGACGAGAAAGGGGCAAACAGTAAAGAGAAAGAGCAATTAAAGGGAAGATGGAAAAGAGGCAAACCTCTAGTTGTGGAATCAGATTAGAATTCGATTAAAAATTAGAATACTCCTTCGCACACATCTTAAGACAGAGATAAGCCGGAATCTATAGGGAAATGCTTCGCCCTGCTAATTATCGCCGCCATTTTAACCCTTGGCTTTATTATCGGTTGACACCGCCTCCAAAAACTAGTACAATAAAACAAGCTCTATTGCAGGCTTGAAGGACAGGCAGCCTTGTTTCTTAGCCTTAGCAAGCTCCAATCGCAGAAAACCGCTGCCAACAGCAGAAAATCCAAGCTGACGACTGCTAGGTCTGGCCGATTTACTCTTTACACAAAAGATATTTTTATACACAGAAAATGTTATCCGCAAAACACAACAGGAGAGATCTATGGAAGCAATAAAAAAGAAATGGTTTTTTATCAGTTTGGCCTATATTTTTATTATTTATTATGTCTTTATTATTCATTTAAAGGGCAGCCAGGCTACCCTTTATGTTCTTTTTATTTCGCTTTATGTCGGTGTCACCGCCATCTTATTTCTCGGCAATATCGTGGGGTTTCCCGGGCTGGTTCTACATGCCTTTTTCAAAAAGGAGGACAGGGCGCTGCCCTTTTATCAGGCTGCCTATAAGCTGGGAAGCAAAAGCGTGCAGCTGCTTGCTGCCTATGGCCTGATTCTTCTGCGCAAGGGCAATGCCGAAGCCGCCAAGGAAATTTTTGAAACGGCGTTAAAGGCCAATCGCAATGTCTTTTACACCCGCACCCTAAAAGCCAATCTGGCGATTTGCGAATGGAAGCTGGGCAATCCATCCAAGGCTTATCAGGATTATCTAGCGCTCTATTATTTTCCGGACAAGGAGCCGCTAAAAAGCTATGAGCCGGAGGATGCAGAGGCCGCCATTGAGCTTAACCCTTCCTTTACCGAGCAGGATTTTGTTACTATGGGCTTTTTGGCTCTGCTCTGCGAGGAATACGATGCTGCCCGATACTTTTCTGAAGCAGCCTTACAAAAGGCTCCCGAATATGCGGCTGCCTATGACAATCTGGGACAACTTTATTTCAGGCAGGGTGAAACAGAAAAGGCCAAGCAAAGCTTTAGCAAGGCCTTGGAGCTTAAACCGACCTTAATGGATTCGCTTTATTATCTGGCACTGATTTCCTTGGAGGAAAAGGATGCTGCTTCTGCTAAGGAATATCTGGAAAAGGCACGGGCGCAGAGCTTCAATGCCTTAAATACCGTATCCGAGCAGGAGCTGGAGGATCTGGCTGCCAGACTCAAAGAAAATAACTAATTCTCTACTTTCTCGCCTTGAAAGATGCTTCTTCTTCTCTCTCAAGGCGATTTTATCATTTGATTCTCTATTTTTACCTAGTGGCCAGTAGCAACCATAAAAGCTTCTCCTTGCCTTTTGGCCTCAAATAAGAGAACCGCTGCCGAAATCGCCGCATTCAAGGATTCAATCTGACCACTCATCGGAATCGTCACGCGAAAATCCGCCTGCTTTAGCAGTTCTCTGCTTAATCCATTGCCCTCATTCCCAATTAAAAATACCGCTCCCTCGGTATAATCGGCTTCGGCATACGCCACCGCTTCGGCTAGTGCTGCCGCATAACTCCTAATTTTATACTGCTTTAGCATAAGCAGCAGCTTCGGTAACTCAACCTCTGTATATACCGGTAGCCTACCGACAGACGAAGCCGCCGCCTTCAGTACCTTCGGATGGTATAGGTCCACGCAGCCCTTAGAGCAAAAAACCGCCCCAACTCCTGCCGCTTCCGCCGTCCGAATCATTGTTCCTAAATTTCCGGGGTCTTGAATATCCTCGACCGCCAAATAGAGCCTTTCCTTCTCCGGCTGCCAGACTTCCGGCTGCCATCTATTGTTTTGAGCCCATAGCCAAAGAATCAAACCTTGACTAGCGGGATCTAAGGATAATTGCTTAAATAATGCATCCGCCAGCAAAATAACCTTGCTCTCCGCAAGTCCAAGCTCCACAGCCAGATTTCTGCGGCTCTGCGGCAAAAGATACGCCTTGACCTGCTCCGCTGGTATATCCAGCCCATTTAAGCCCTCTGCCAAATAGGAGCCCTCTTTTTGGCGATATTTCCTAGCGGACAGCAGCTTGGTAAATAATTTAAATTGCGCATTATCCGACGACACTATCTCCTTCATGCTATTTCCCTTACCTTCTTTTGATTATCGCTCTTTTTCCGCTTTTCTGCGCTTTCCGGCCAGCATTGATGCCTCTGCTTCTCTGACTCTTATCCGAAGCTCGTTTAACAAGCTTTTTTGCATCCCCGCCCACTGCATGGCAGCATTTTGCATTTAACCCTGCGCTTGCTTTTGGCGGCTTATTTAATGACCGATCTCCTTAAATGCATCATAGGAGCCTATCATAATCAGAACCTCTCCCTTTTCCAGCAGCGCGTCCGGATCAATGGTAATTGAGGTTTCTCCATTTGCCTTTTTTCCAATCACATTTAGCTTATATCGATTCCTCAAATCCAATCTGCGCAGACTATGCCCAACCCACTCGGACAGCACCTCGACCTCGGCAATACTAAATTCCGGACTTAGCTCGATAAAATCCATAAAGGTCTTATTGGTCAGACTATTGGCGACTTTTTCGCCAATTTCCTTTTCCGGAAAAATGACCTTATCCGCTCCTACCTTAAGAAGCACCTTTTCATGAACCGTATCCTTGGCATTGGCAAGAATATAGGAAACTCCCTTTTCCTTTGCCGTGATTGTCGCTAAAATACTGGCCTGTAAATTATTGGACATAGCGATGATCGCCACATCAAAATTTCCCAGCCCCAGTTCCTCCAGAGCCTCTATATCCGTTACATCGGCAAGCACCGCATGCGCAACAATCTCCGAAGCGTCCTGCACGATATCGGGATTATTGTCCACCGCCAGCACATCATAGCCCTCCGCCGCCAGAGAATATGCCACACTTCTGCCAAAGCGTCCTAATCCGAATACGACAAATTCTTTTTTCTTTCCAGTAAATTTATTTTTTTTGCTCATCTTCACCTGCTCCCCGTCCTTTTACCGCCTGTTTTCCGCCTTCGGAAAAGCTGGCATTCCGCCCTCTCCGGCTTCACCCTGCAAGGTGCTTAGCCCACCATAAGCTTACCCTCCGGCTTTTTTACCTTACTGTCCTTATTGCCCTTTGCCGCCAAGGCAAACGCAATCGTTACCGGTCCCAATCGGCCAATAAACATGGTCAGACAGACAATCAGCTTGCCCGCTGCCGAAAGCTTCGGACTAAGCCCCATGCTCAATCCCACCGTAGCAAATGCCGAAACAGACTCAAAAACAATTCGCATAAACTCCGCCTGCTCAGTAATGGTCAGCAGCAGCGTTACTCCGGTCACTACTCCCAAAGCAATAATAATTACTGCCAGTGCCCGCTTAACAGTAACATCGGAGATATGCCGTTCAAACACCTCGACCTCCTGCTTCCCTCTCACCGTTGCCAGCATCTGCAAAATCAAAATACCCACCGTCACCGTCTTGATTCCCCCAGCAGTACCCCCAGGCGAACCGCCAATAATCATCAGCAGCACCGAGATAAATTGACTGCCCTGCGTCATTAATGAAAAGTCAACTGTATAAAAGCCTGCCGTCCTAAGGGTAACCGACTGAAACATTGCCGCTAGCGCCTTCTCCGGCCAAGACAGTTCTCTCAGGGTTTGGGGATTTCCCATTTCCAGCAGAAAAAGCAAAAATCCTCCGCTAAAAAGTAACACCGCCGTAATGACCAGCGCCAGCTTGGTATGAAGCTGTAAACGCCAAAACCAGCCCTTATTGGTCTGCCTTTGCATAAAAAATTCTTTGCCTGCCTTGATTACATCAAACCAGACCCCAAAGCCAATGCTTCCGGCAATAATCAGCAGCATTAGAATAAGATTGATGCCCCAATGCCCGACAAACGGCGACAGACTGCTCTCACCGATCAAATCAAATCCGGCATTGCAAAAGGCGCTGACCGAATGGAAAATGCCATAAGCGATCCCTTTTTTCAGCCCATACATCGGCACAAAAGAAAGAGCCAGAAAAAACGCTCCCAGCCCTTCAACCAGCAGGGTTCCCCAAAATATCCTTTTGGTCAGCCGCACCAGACCAGATATCGTCGACTGATTTAAGGATTCCTGAATCAAAAGCCTTTGCCTTAGTCCGATCCTTTTTCCAACAATCATAAATAATATTGCGGTCAGAGTCATAAAACCCAGACCGCCGATTTGAATCAGTATAATAATGACCACTTTCCCAAAAAGCGACCACTGCGTCAGCGTATTAACTACCGTCAACCCCGTCACACAAACCGCGCTGGTCGCTGTAAACAAGGCATTGAGGAAGCCCGCACTTTGCCCCTCTCTGCCGGCAATCGGCAAGCTTAACAGCAGCGATCCCAAAAGAATCAAAAAAGCAAAGCCAAATATCATAACCTGCGTCGGCTTAAATTTATCAATAATTTCTTTCATAGTATTCTCTGCAATCCGCCCGGATACTGCAAGCAGCCGCCGGACTCGGTCCTGCCTTTGGACAGCTCTGTCCTACATCTTTACCTCAAAATTATTAGATTTCAGGCTTTCAATAATCTTATCCAATTGATCGCTTTTCACGCTCAGGAAAACCTCCTTCAAGCCTAAAACTCCTGCATCCATCAGCGCCAGATTTTTAATATCGCCGCCGTAGCGATTAACAATATCAATAATTTTGCTCATCTTCCCCTTGTAATCATAGGAGTATATAAAGAATCTGGGATAATCACTTTTAAAGACCTGCTCATATCTTTCCATTACCGCCTTTCGAGTAATGATCCCAACGAAATCCTCATTTTCGTCAACCACAGGAATAAAGGGATATGGCGAGCGAATAAAGAACCCGATGGCATCCTCCACAATATCCGTATCGCCCAGAGTCGGAATCTTGGTTCGCATAAAATCACTGACCGGCCGCTGCAAAAAGGTTTCCTTGGGCTCATCCAGCTCAAAATAGGTCTGGTATACATAGCGCTTAGAAAGCATACCGATAAACTTCTTACCGGAAACCACCGGCAAGGACAGCAAATCCTTTTCATCAATTATTTTCAATGCGCTCCCGACGGTATCGGTATATCGAATTAATTCCAGCTCCGCCGCCGGTTTAATCACTGTTTTTATATACATAATTTTCTCCTTTCCGTCATTGCCTTCCTCCAGCAGCCCTGCCCAAAGCTCTTATCCCTGCGAAACGGGACTTGCCATCGGAAATTCTCTATCGCCCTGACAAAAGCAGCAAAATCCAATTCCCCGCTTTTTCGTACAATGCCGCCGCCTGTCGCTCCTCCTTTTCCTTTATTCCTCCAAGGATCTGCCCGTTGCCATTAAACGGCTCATCTCCGTCAGCACCATGGCCAACACAAACCACAGCGCCGCCAAAGCAACCGCTATCATCCAGCCGATCTCTAACTCCGCCTGGTAGGTCAGCTCCTGCTTGGAGCTTTCAAACAAAAACAAACCCTTCGCCACGATTCGGCTGGCAACCCCATTGGCACTTAGCACCCGCTTGGCGTTGAGCACCAACAAATTAATATAGGGCAGCCGCATTGCCAGTGTATTCAGCAGGATATAAATTACTGCCAAAATCGAGGACATCCGGATAACCTCTGTCCAGCGGCCTTTTCTATCTAAAAGCAATACCGCCAAGGAAGCCAGCAGCAAAAAATATACAAAAACTAAGCCCTTGGCATAGTAGACCTGCAAATTGCCAAGCAGACCCAGCGCTTCTGTATTGGCCTCATATTCCTTGGCATAAGTCAAAAGCTGGTTCGGCGTAAAGGTTGCCACCTCCTCGGTCTGATCGACCAAGGTTTCTCTGGAATACGCCTTCACCGCTTCCGATAAAAACCTACCGGTCTGAGCCGTATAAAAATATCCGCGAAATGCCACGGTCCCGCTAATGGAATACCATTTCAAAAAAAGACTAGCAAAGAAAAGGAGAAGAACTCCGATCGTCACAAAGGAAATCAGACGATAGCGCCTCTGCCAAAGCTCCTGCTGCTTGGATTCCTGCTTTTTCTGCTCCAACCTTTGCAAAAGCTCCTTATCCTCCTTTTCTTCCTCCGTCAATATTAAGCTTTGAATGACCTCATCAAATTCTCTGTCCTTACTTCCTTTGCTTTCCTGCCGAATTGCTTCGGTGATTTCCTCTCCGCAGGCAAAGCAAACCACTGCCTCATGATCCAATGAAGTGTTGCAATTGGGACATTTCATAGACTTCTCCTAATACTATTTATTTTCCAGCATTCCACTGACGCGAATTTGGAATTCATCCAAATTTTTCTTCATTTTCAGCGCCTCGGTAATATCAAAATCACAATATTTCCCATCGCGATATGCTACAACTCGATTGGACTTGCCCTCCAAAAGCAAATCAACCGCATATGCCCCCATCATCGCCGCATGGAAGCGATCCGTAGCCGTCGGAATACCGCCTCTCTGCAAATGGCCAAGAATAGAGGCTCTGGTTTCGATTCCAGTGATCGCCTCAATCCTCTTTGCCAGCTCCGCCGAACCACCCACGCCTTCGGCCACGATAATCAGATTATGCTTTTTGCCTTTTTCCCGGTTGTTTAAAATTCCTCGGATCATTTCCTCCTCGCTTACCGTTTCCATCTCCGGCAAAAGGATTTGCTCCGCGCCGTTGATGATTCCGCACCAAAGCGCAATATAACCGGCATGCCTGCCCATAACCTCAACGATTGAGCAGCGCTCATGGGAGGTTGAGGTATCTCTAATCTTGTCGATCGCCTCCATCGCCGTATTTACTGCCGTATCAAAACCAATGGTATACTCAGTGCAAGCAATATCAAGGTCGATCGTTCCAGGGATACCAATTGTATTAATCCCCAGCTCTGACAGCTTTTCCGCTCCGCGGAAGGAACCGTCGCCGCCGATTACAACCAGACCATCCATCCCAAAAACCCGACACATGTCCGCTGCCTTTCGCGGGCCTGCTTCGGTATAAAATTCCTTGCAGCGCGCCGTATAAAGAATCGTTCCGCCGCTGTGGATGATATTGGATACGCTACGAGCGTCCATCTCAAAAATATCGCCCTGTATCAAGCCGTTATATCCTTTTCTTACTCCAAACACTCTTTTCCCATGGCTCAACGCTGTTCTTACTACCGAACGAATCGCCGCATTCATACCCGGGGCATCGCCGCCGCTGGTAAGAACGCCAATTGTTTCTACTTTTTTTGACATATTGTCCTCCATTATCCACTGACTATTGACTCTTTATTTCACTTCGATCCCCTGTCGCAGCGCTCCCGCCGCCGAAATCTGCGACCGCCAAAGCCGCTTCCTATATTCGTCGGTGCCGGATGCTTCCCCAAGGCAATCGAGTCAAGTTGGTTTTCTTTTGCCCTTATTTTTTGTTACCTTTTATTTTAGCCTATTTTGTCGAAAAATTCAACTTATTTTTCCGGTTGACCTTCTCTTCTCTCTTTTTACCCGCCAAAGCAAGGCTCCTTCTTCCAATCTGCAAGCACGGCCTGCCATCTTTGTAACGCTTTCCGCTTAACCTGCTCTCCTACATCTTTCCTCAGCCGAAGCAGCCCGAGGCCGCAGACGAAATATATCAGGCCTTCGTTTACTGCACCTTGACATTCCCCATGCCGCAAATGCTGTAAAGCTGTACCAGCAGCACATCGGAAAGCTCCGCGCCAGTACGGGCTCTCCGCTTTTTCCCATTCTCCCTGATATATAAAATCACCGGGGTATCTCCCGAATATTCCTTCACTAGGGCACCGATTTCTTCCAGCTTTTCCTGATATTCGGCCTCTGTCTCAAATGCCAGCCAAAGCTTCAAAGCTCCCGAAGCAATCCCGCCAATTTCGCTGCGTGTTTCCTTTCCCAGCTCTGCCAAGACCCGATCTTTTTCTCTCCGACTTTGAGCTTCTTCCGATACCGCCTGCCGACTCGCCATTTCCAAGCCGCTTTTTCCCTTAGCCGCCGTATTTCTTGTTCGACTCTCCCATCTCTGCGGCTCCTCTCTTTCCTCATCAAAGCTCCAAATCTGCGACGCAATCAGCTTGATCTCCTTATCGCCCTGATAGCTAACTCTGCCTCGGACAAAAAGCTTGCTCTCTTTTTCCAAAAGTCCCTGATATTTAGCATAATCCCTCGGAAAAACAACAATCTCCATCGTTCCGAAAAAATCCTCCAGTTCAAGAAAAGCCATGGTTTCATTATTGCGGGTAACGGTTTTAGACAAATGATTCAGCAGTCCGCCAACCACCTCCGTCTTGCCCTCGATTGCCAAAACAGCCTCCTCGCCTTCTTCCACTTCCTCCGCATGAAAGCTTCTGGCCGACAAGGTCGCGGCCTTCTCCCACAGCTCTCGATCATCCATCAGCGGATGTCCGCTGACATAAAGCCCAATCACTTCCTTTTCCATTGCCAAAAGCTCGGAATTGCTGAATTCGTCCATTTCCGGCAAAATATCGACAAAGCCGGCCACTTCCTCGGCAGCCAGCTCGAACATTCCGATCTGCCCGCTGATTTTCTCCTTTTTTTCGTTTTGGACAGATTTTAGAACATTGGCATAAATTTCCAAATACTGCCGCCGTTTCCCACCAAAGCAATCAAACGCGCCCGCCTTGATCAAATTTTCCAGGGCTCTTTTGTTAACATCCTTTCCCTCCATCCGCATGCAATAGTCTGTCAAAGAACGAAACGGCCCTCTGGCGGCACGCTCCGCCTCCATGCTTTCAATCATCGCCTTGCCCACATTTTTAATCGCCGCCAAGCCAAATACGATTTTTCCGTCCTTAGCCGTAAAGCGGGCATAGCCCTGGTTGATGCTCGGCGGCAGCAGCTCAATCCCCAGATCCTTCAAGCAAAGAATGTAATCTATTGCCTTGCTCGGATTGACACTGACCGAAGTAATCAGCGCCGCCATAAACTCAACCGGATAATATGCTTTCAAATAGGCGGTCTGATAGGCAACGACCGCATACGCCGCCGCATGTGATTTGTTAAAGGCATATTTAGCAAAATCCGCCATGTCATCGTAGATCTGATTGGCTGCCTGCTCGGAAATCCCCCTGGCAAGGCAGCCGGCAATTCCCTCCTCGGAATTGCCATAGATAAAATTCTGCCGCTCCCTTGTCATAACATCGTCCTTTTTTTTGGACATGGCGCGACGTACCAGATCGGAGCGCCCGTAGGTATAGCCTGCCAGCTCTCTAACGATCTGCATAACTTGCTCCTGATAGACGATACAGCCATAGGTCGGCTGTAAAATCGGCTCCAGCTCCGGCGTAATGTACCGAGCTGCCTGCGCATGATGCCGCGCTTTAACATAGGTCGGAATCGAGCTCATCGGCCCCGGACGGAACAAGGAAATTCCCGCGATGATATCCTCCAAATTCTGCGGCTTCAGTTCTCGCATAAAATTTTTCATTCCCGCGCTTTCCAATTGAAAAACGCCGTCCGTCTTTGCCGACGAAATCAAATCAAATACCTTTTTATCTTCAAAATCAATGCCATCAATATCAATGGAAATCCCATTTTTTTCAATTTCCTTCAACGCATCGCGAATTACCGTCAAAGTCCGCAGCCCTAAAAAGTCCATCTTCAAGAGTCCCAGCTCCTCCAGTGTTCCCATAGGAAACTGGGTTGTCAAAACACCATCATTGGCATAAAGCGGCACATACTCATACACCGGCCGGTCGCAGATCACCACACCGGCGGCATGGGTCGAAGCATGGCGCGGCAAGCCCTCCAGCCGCTTCGAGGTGTCAATCAGCCGCCGAATCGTCATATCCGAGGTATAAAGCTCTCTTAGCTCCTGATTCATATTCAGAGCCTTATCAATTGTCATTTTCAGCTCCATCGGCACCATTTTCGCCACTTTGTCCACCTCGGCATAGGGGATGTCCATCACCCTGCCGACATCCCGAATTACTGCCCGAGCTGCCATCGTTCCAAAGGTAATAATCTGCGATACCTGCAAAGTCCCATATTTTTCAATTACATAGTCAATTACCTCCTGCCGCCGCTCATAGCAAAAGTCGATATCAATATCCGGCATGCTAATCCGTTCAGGATTTAAAAAGCGTTCAAAAATCAGCTGATAACGAATCGGGTCGATATTGGTGATCTTCAGTACATATGCTACGATGCTGCCCGCCGCCGAGCCTCGCCCCGGTCCGACCATGATGCCATTTTCTCTGGCAAAGCGAATAAAATCGGAAACAATCAGGAAATAGTCGGCGTAGCCCATATCCTCAATCACCGACAGCTCATACTCTAAGCGCTCTCTATGTTTTTCCTTGTCCTGCGCATAGCGCTCCTGCAAGCCGCGCTCGCAAAGCTCCCGCAAATAACCGCTAGCGGTATATGCCGGCGGCACGGCAAAGCGCGGCAGCTTTAGTTTGCCAAATTCAAGCTCCACCTGACAGCGTTCCGCTATCATTTCCGTATTTTCAAGCGCAGAACGAAACTCCGGTATACTCAAATCAAAATTGGCATACATTTCTTCGGCTGATTTGATATAAAACTGACCTCCGGTATAGCGCATTCTGTCCTCGTCCGCCAGCTTCTTACCGGTCTGGATACACAAAAGCACATCATGAGCCGCCGCGTCGTCCTTATAAATATAATGCGAATCGTTGGTCGCCACCATCGGGATGCCATACTTACGGGCAATTGCCAGCAGAGCCTGATTGACCTGCTTTTGCTCCTCATATCCATGATTTTGAATCTCTAAAAAGTAATTCCCTTTGCCCAAAATTCGCTGATATTCCAGCGCCATATTTTCAGCGGCAGCAATATCCCCTTGTAAAATCAGCTGTGAAATATGCCCGCCAAGGCAGGCGCTCAAGCCAATCAGCCCCTCATGATGCTTTTCCAGCAGCTCAAGATCAATGCGCGGGCGATAATAAAAGCCGTCCATATAGCCGAAGGATACCAGCCTCATCAGGTTTTGATAGCCCTGCTGGTTTTCCGCCAAAAGCACCAAATGATAATTGGCAGCATCGGGCTTTCCTTCCTTCTTTAAATAGCTCCTTGGGGCAACATAGGTTTCACAGCCAATAACGGGATGAATCCCTTCGGCCTTTGCCGTTTTATAAAAATCAATCACTCCGTGCATAACCCCGTGATCGGTCAGCGCCACACTTTTCATGCCCAGCTCTTTAATCCGCCCGATAATTTCACTGATTCTGCCGGAGCCATCCAGTAGGCTGTATTCTGAATGCAAATGCAGATGGGCGAAGGCCTTCGGTAGCTTTGCCGGCTGCTCTGGCCGCTCGCTCTCTGCCACCCCTATTGCTTCAATTTGAAGTTCTTTTTCCATCATTTTTATCTTCCCTCCTGCATTGCCAATGCTTTTTTTGTCTTATTCTCTGCTTCTATCCAACCCTTCCAGAAGAAAACTCATCGACAGTCTTGCCTTCCAATCCGTCTATGCTTCCTTTTCCATCGCCAGAGCGCGACTGTCCACACCATAAAGATGCCGATAAAAGCGCTGGCATAGAATTGCCCGCCAAAAGAAGCTGCCGTCGAGTCGGAGAACATATATTTTTATTATAATCAATCCTCCTCCTTTTTTCAATGCCAAAGCGACGCAATATCCGATCTGGCCAAAAATTCAAAAAAGCTGCCGGCATAGCGGATCATCCTACGCGGCAGTTCTCTTATATTTTAAATTATATATTTCGCGTCAAAAAGCTTTGCCTCTCCGGCAGCCGGCAAGCAGCCTGCCATCTGCTTCAAAGCCTTATAAAAGGGAAGGATAGAGCTTTTTAATCTCCTCAAAGCTTGGTGCCTTCGGATTGCCCGGACGGCAAGCATCGTCCATTGCCGATTGCGCCAGAAAATCCACATCCTCCGGCTTAACGATAGCCTTCAAATCCGTCGGAATTTCCACATCAACGGCAGATCTCTACAGGTCTGCCTTTTCAATCCCAGTATCCTTTTATTGTCGGCAGCGTAGCTATCTCCTTATTCTCCGCCCTTAAACTGCCGGCTTTGTTTTCACCCGCAGACTAAAATACAAAATATGAAATAGCCATAGCACTACCAATACAATTCTGCCAATGGCCACCGCCCTCATCATAAAAAAGCCAAAAGCAAATAAGGCCGTGATCAGCAGCATTACTCGAATCTTGGCTGCCCTAGTCATTCCTTGTCCCTTGACATAATCGGCTAAATTATCCTGATAAAGCCTTGTTCCTTTAAACCAAATATCCAGCCTTTCTGAGCTTTTGCCAAAGCAGACTGCTGCCATCAGCAAAAAAGGAAATGCCGGCAAAAAGGGCAACACTGCTCCCACGGCGCCAAGCGCCAGCCCGATACAGCCCAGCGTCAAATAGATTGCTTTTTTGGGGGTCATTTTTGTATTTCTTGGAATCTGCATCATTTCCTCCTTACATTAATCTTTTTTTGTTTATCGTCGCCTTCTGATTGCTCTGTCCGCCAGATGCCCAATTCCGTCCAGCAGCCGGTAAATTCAGCTTATCCGTCCGTTTTCCGCGGAATAGACCTTATCGGCGATCGTCATCGTCGAAGCCCGATGCGAAACCAAAACCACCGTCCGTTTTTTGTCTTCTTTTAGCGCCTTCAATATGACCGCTTCGTTCAGACTGTCCAGATTGCTGGTCGGCTCATCCAAAAGCAGCAATGGCGCATCATGCAGAAAAGCGCGGGCAAGTCCTATTCTCTGCCTCTCTCCGCAGGACAGAGTTCCCCCAGCTCTCCAACCTCCGTATCATAACCATTTTGCAGACTCATAATAAAATCATGAATCGACGCTTTTTGGCAGGCAAGCACTGCGAATAGAAAGACTGGTGCCAACATCGCATAAAAAAAACTGCGGCAAATAAGAGCCGAAGTAAATTTCCAGCTGCTCCACTCCTTCTACCGATACCTGCACAACCTCCGCCGTTGATACCTTTTCTGTATAGCTGCCGCCAAGGCTTAGAAGCTTGCGATAAATTTTTTCTCGCAAAATCTTTTTAATCCCCTTTGCCGCCAAGTAGCTTTCATAGCCTGCCTTTTTAGCACAAATCGCCTTCAGAACCAGCCCGGCCAACACGAGAACCACGCTTCCTGCTGCCTCTGCCGGCAAGAGCTGGCCGGCAAGCAGCCGCCTCAGAAGATTTCCCAGCAAAAATATGATTCCGATATTTGCTCCCAAAGAAAAAAGCTGAAAAATCACATTGTTGCGTATATGCCTTTGCGATTCCGGAGCCATCCGAATCAGCCTTTTGTTTATCATCATATCCTTTTTCCCTTCCCTGTTCCGCTCGTTATTCCATTTTTTATTTTCATCGAAAAAGAGTTTTCCCAGCCAAACCCTAAAATACCTTGCTCTTCCAGTTTACTCTGTTTTCTTTCGCTTTCACTAAAAACGCCGGTTCCCATCCAATTTCTTAGGATGCTTTGCTTCTCCGCTTTATTCCATTTTTTTATTTTCACCGGAAAAGACGGATTTTCACCAAAGCCTTTAAAATATCTTGTTTTTCCAGCTTATTTCGTTTTCTTTTGTTTCCGCTGAAAATGCCGATTTTCCATCCAATCCTTTAAAATTCCTTGCTTTTTCTGCTTACTCCGCTTTTTTATTTTTTCATATAAAAATATATTTCCCGCAAGTTCGTCATAGAGAACTTACAAGAAATATATCATATCTCCGAAAAAAAAGCTATCCCCAAAATAAAGCTGTGAAGCGCGCACTCCTTTATGCTTGCGCGCTTCACCGTGTTTTAGAATGATGCTTTTTCTTATTTTATAGCTTATAGCTCTGCTATTTCCTCAACAGTGAGACCGGTGATTTCCTGAATCAGGGAAATATCGAATGCTCTGGCTTTCATATTTCGGGCGGTTTGGAGCGTTGCTTCCTGCTTTCCTACCAAACGGCCGATGACTTCGCCTTGTAACCGAGC
>JBGZBY010000100.1:0-2593 GCA_041844915.1 Eubacteriales bacterium | reverse complement strand
GTCAAATTAAATTTTGAAAAAAATCCGATTCGGCTGATCGGCAAAAAATTTGCGGATATGACGGAAGGCTATGAAACGAGCTTTTATGTTGAAATTAGCCGAGAGGGAGAAGTCTTGTCTAAAATCACGCTGGAGGTTCAGGTGCTGGCCTATGATCAATGGCTGGGGAGTAATTACCATCCGACGTTGATTGCTTCCTTTGTAACGCCCAATCATCCGATATTGACCGGAATTATTCGCTGCGCCGGAGAAATTTTAAGGGGCTGGGGACTTTCGTTGACCGGATATCAGACCTTGGATAAAAATGACGTTAGGGCGCAGATGAAGGCGATTTATCTAGCTCTGCAAAGAGAGCAGCTTCATTATGTCAGCGCACCGCCGAGCTTTGAAGCATCCGGCCAAAAAATTCGCCTGCCGGAAGAGGTTCTTAGCTCGAAGCTGGGGAATTGCCTTGATTTATCGGTGCTGTTTTCCGCCTGTCTGGAATATATTGGCTTAAATCCTCTTATTATTTTGCTTCGGGGCCATGCTTTTGCCGGCTGCTGGCTGGAAGATCAGACCTTCGGCAACAGCATTGATGACGATATTGCGGCATTGACTAAGCGTTTGGCAAAGGGAATGCAGAGCATTGAGCTGGTAGAAACTACCCTGCTGGCTGGCGCGCAGCCAACAGAATATGAGAAGGCGGTGGCCAAGGCGGAGGAACAGCTTTTGCAGGAGATGGATTTTGAGTATCTGCTGGATGTGGCAAAGGCGCGAGCGCTGGGCGTCAGACCGCTTCCGCAAAAGGCAGAGCTGCTTTTGTCGGCGGCGGCGCTTGCAGGTGAGCAGGAAAGAGGGAATTTTGAAAGCCTTCCCTCCGATATGCCGCAGGCTTTGGAGAGCAATGATGAGATTGAAATTATTACCAGCCGTAAACGATCAAAATTAAAGGTTTGGGAGTCCAAGCTGCTGAATTTGACCTTACGCAACAGCTTGCTGAATTTTCGCCCGACCAAGCGAAGCATTTCTATTTTGGAGGGAGATCTTAACCTGCTGGAGGATCATTTATCGACGGGCAAGGAATTTTCTCTGGTTCCATGTCCGGCGGAAATTGAAGCGGAAAAGCGCGGAGAAAAGGAGTATTCCTTCTCCCGCAGCTTAAAGGACGAATACAGAGAATATATGAATACCGAAATGAAAAGCCAGAGATTGGTTACGCTTTTGGACGAGCAGGAGTTAGATTTTGCTATCAAGGCGCTTTATTATACGGCAAGAACCGAGCTGGAGGAAAACGGCGCCAATACTCTGTTTGTGGCAATGGGCTTTTTGAAATGGTTTGAAACGGAGCTGTCTAAGCAGCCGCGCTATGCACCGATTCTGCTTTATCCGATTGAAATGATACGAAAATCTTCGGCTAAGGGCTATGTGATACGCTTTCGCGACGAGGAGGTGCAGGTCAATACCACGCTTCTTGAAAAAATGAGAATGGAGCTGAATTTGGAGTTTCCCGGACTAGTTCCTCTGCCGGTGGACGAGCATGGCATTGATGTGAAAAAGGTTTTAAACACCGTTCGTACCGCAGTCTTGAATAAAAAGGGCTGGGATATTATTGATATCAGTTATATCGGCCTGTTCTCCTTCAATCAGTTTGTGATGTGGAATGACATTCACAGCCGCAGCGAAGAGCTGATGGAAAATCCCATTGTCGGCAGCCTGATGCAGGGAAAAATGGATTTTACCACACCGGCAATCATTGATGGAAACGAAATCGATAAGACGGACTTGTTTTTCAATAACGCCGTCCTCTTGGATGCGGATTCTTCGCAGCTGGTTGCCGTTTATTCGGCGGCAGGAGGCAGCAGTTTTGTTTTGCATGGGCCGCCGGGAACGGGAAAATCGCAGACCATTACCAATATTATCGCGTCGGCGCTGTATAATAACAGATCGGTGCTGTTTGTTGCGGAAAAAATGGCGGCGCTCAATGTCGTTCAATCGCGTTTGGAAAAGCTGGGAATCGGAGATTTTGCCTTGGAACTGCACTCCAATAAGACCAAAAAAGGCGAGGTTTTGGCAAAAATTGATAAAATATTGGAAAAAAAGAAAAATGGAGAAATTAAGGAGATTCGGCAGAGGCGAGAGGCGCTGATTCGTTTTCGGGATGAGATCAAAGATACGACGCAGGCATTGCACCGGCTTCAGGAAAACGGATACAGCATATACGAAATGATTGCACGCTACGAGGCGCAGGGAGCAGGAGCCAAAGAAGGGATTGGCGATTTGGCGCAAAGCCTGACCAAAGAAAGAGTTTACCAGATCGAGCAGTCGATCGACCGTCTGCTGCCGCTTTTGCAGGAGGTTGAACCGGTGGCAGAGCATCCGCTGAATTTTATCCTAAATTCAGCATTGAGCTTCAAGGAAAGAGAAGAACTTAAAACGGCGCTGCTTCGTTTTGGCAGGAGCTTAGAGGAATTAGTCAGGCGAAAGGCGGAACTGGAGCCGCTCTTGGCGGAGCAGAATGATTTTGCGACCTTGCAGAGCTTTAGCGCCTTGCTGGAACAAATGACTGGAGCCGAGAATCTGCTTTGGCAAGATATTTTGGCGTGGAATAAAT
>JBGZBY010000099.1:0-8877 GCA_041844915.1 Eubacteriales bacterium | reverse complement strand
AAGCCCTTCTGTTGTGATAATATAATTCATACCTAACATTTCCTTTCATGTCGTCTTTTGTTATGTACATAATATTACGCTTCCAACCTTGTGATAACCTTCTCACCCCCTTAAATCTACCTTACTTTTTTATCTACCAGAAAATTGCAATTAATGTTATAATAAAATATCAAAAGGAGATGATAGCATGAGTGATGACTATTTATTAAATAAACATATATTGATTGTTGATGATGAACGGGAGCTTTTAGATATGCTTTCCTCTATTCTTGATGAATATGGTTTTACCCAAATAAGCACCGCTAAGAGCGCAAAAGAAGCAATTATTCAAGCAAAAAAAAATCCGCCAGAATTGGCGATACTTGATGTCATGCTCCCAGATGGAGATGGATTTAATTTGATGAAAGAATTAAAGAGAATTGATAATTTTCCTGTTTTATTTCTTACTGCTCGCGGTGAAGATGATGACAAATTTAAAGGATTTGATTTAGGTGCTGATGACTACATGGTGAAGCCTTTTTTGCCGAAAGAGCTAGTATATCGTATATTGGCAATTTTAAGAAGAACCTACAAGAAAGAAAATCCTCTTGTTCAGCTGGAAAACAGCCAAATAGATTTTTCAAAAGCTGAAGTCATAAAAGATGGTGAAAGAATTCCTCTGACTGCAAAAGAATATGAACTTTTATCAGCTTTGTATCGTAATGCGGGACGTATTGTAACAATTGATGCTTTGTGTGAGGCTGCATGGGGTGATAATCCTTATGGATATGAAAATTCCCTAATGGCTCATATTAGGCGAATTAGAGAAAAAATTGAGCTCAATCCATCTCAGCCCGTATCCTTGGTAACAATTAAGGGCTTGGGATATAAACTTAAAGCGGAGAACAAATAGAATGAAAAATGTATTCAAGCTCATAACTCACTTTGTTGGTTTTTTACTTTTAAGCAGTTTTCTCATTCTTCTGATTAATCTTGCAATATTGATATCCTTGATGTTCAAACATGTTCCTAATATTGATTCTTCTCCGTATAAGGTGGCGGAAGAAACCGGAAAAGCACTACACCTGACAGAACAAGGAGATTATGTCCTTTCAGAAGCCATGTTAGAAAAATTAGACCAAAGCGGTGCATGGGCCTTTTTGATCGATAACGATACTTCTCAAATAATCTGGCATACTCACAATCTTCCAAGCTCAATACCGAATCAATATACCTTATCTGATATTGCCAATTTAAGCATCGGTTATCTTTTAGACTATCCGACCTATACTGGAGCAAATGAAAAGGGGCTCGTCGTAATCGGCTATCCCGTAAAAAGTTTTTGGAAACATACAAGTCCAACTTTGAAATACAGTCTAATTGCGGATATGCCAAAAACAATCACACCAGTCATTTTAGTCAATGTTGCTTTGATCCTTATCCTATATCTATTGACGAACCTAGGACTCATAAAATCAATTAATCCTATCATCAAAGGTATACAGGATTTATCTTTAAGAAAACCTGTCAGTATCCCAGAAAAAGGACTACTGTCGGAAATTTCCGCCAACATCAATTTAACCTCTGTCATCCTACAAGACCAGCAAGAGCAATTACGGAAGAAAGAAAAAGCAAGGGCAAATTGGATTGCTGGTGTATCTCATGATATCAGAACACCTTTATCTATGGTTATGGGCTATGCAGGACAATTGGAAAGCTCTGCGAATTTGCCTAAAGCCGCTCAAAAGAAAGCCTCTGCTATTGTGAAACAAAGTGAAAGAATGAAAAATCTGATTAACGACTTGAACCTTGCCTCTAAACTCGAGTACAATATGCAGCCTCTAATGAAAAAAGACGTCAATGCTGTTGCACTTGTTCGCCAAACAATTGTAGATTTTATGAATATGGATATTGATGACAAATATCCCATTGAGTGGAAAAATAATGAATCACTTACCAAATGCATGATTCATGCTGACGCAGACTTGTTAAAACGCGCGATTTCAAATCTAATTCAAAACAGTATGAACCATAACGAAGAAGGATGTACAATCTATATGGATATTGCTATGAATCAGAATTTTTGTACTATATGTGTTGAAGATAACGGGGTAGGCGTTTCGGATGATCAGCTCAAAAAGCTAAACGAAATGCCCCACTATATGATTTGTGACAACAATGTCGATCAACAGCGTCACGGCTTAGGCTTGCAAATCGTAAAGCAAATCATGGATAATCATCAGGGAACTGTTACCATAAGCCATAGTGAACATGGCGGTTTTAAGGTTGCATTAACAATCCCTCAGCTAAATAATCAATAGTAAAATGGCGGTATTCTCCTTTTTTGTTTATATATCACTCCTGCTCCGTTAATATTATGCAATCCAGAAGCCAAATCTGTAATCTCTGCCGTATCTATATGGCAAGCCAAAAGGCCGTTCACATCGACAGTCATTTCAGATCTTTTCTTAATATACAATATGCCCCCTCCTAAGCAACAAGCTTTGATTATTTCACTTGTCCGCCCAGAAGGGGGCATAACGCTGCACGATATTCTTTTTTGCCGCTAAGCATTAATCAAATTGGGTGCCGGTACTTTGAACAGCTTAAAGAAGCTCTGCCCTTGCCGTGTTCCCTGTACCGGCAACAGCTTTTCAGCTCTCCGGATCGCCCTTCTCCCGCTTACGGACGACAAAATCCTCCCCGACCGCATCAATACATACCTTGTCATTTTCGCCGATATTGCCGGCAATCATTTCTCTGCCCAGCTTGGTTTCTATCACTCTCTGCATGTAGCGCTTCACCGGTCTGGCTCCAAACATCGGGTCATAGGCTGCTTCTGCAATCCTGTCCTTGGCGGCATCCGTCAGCTCCAGCTGAATCCGTTCCTCTTCCAGCCGTTTTTGAATCGACGCAATATTCAATTCAATGATACCCCTGATTTGCTGCCTTGTCAGCGGCGAGAACAAAACGATATCGTCAATCCGATTTAAAATCTCCGGCTTAAAATAGGAATGGAGCTGCTCCATCACCTTTTTCTTGGCACTCTCTTTGATATCGCCATCCTCGGTAATTCCCTCCAGCAGAGTCTGGCTGCCGATATTGGAGGTCATGATCACCACCGTATTTTTAAAGTCAACTGTTCTGCCTTGGCTGTCCGTCAGACGGCCGTCATCCAGTAGCTGAAGCAGCACATTAAATACTTCGGGATGCGCTTTTTCAATTTCATCAAACAAAATCACCGAATAGGGCTTGCGCCGCACCGCCTCCGTCAGCTGTCCGCCTTCTTCAAAGCCGACATAGCCTGGAGGCGCTCCAATCAGTCTGGCGACCGCATGCCGCTCCATATATTCGCTCATATCAATGCGAACCATGTTCTCCTGCGTATCGAACAGGGCTTCTGCCAATGCCTTTGCCAGCTCGGTCTTGCCTACGCCAGTTGGCCCCAGAAAGATAAAGCTGCCGATTGGACGATTGGGATCCTTTAGTCCAGCTCTGCCTCTGATTACAGCGTCCGTCACAGCCTGCACAGCCTCCTCCTGCCCTATAACCCTTTGATGTAAAATGCTGTCCAAATGCAGCAGCTTTTCCTTTTCCGAAGAATTCAGCTTGCTGACCGGAATCCCCGTCCAACGGGAAACGATTTCTTCAATCTCCGCCTCGGTTACTTCCTCCTTAAGCAGCGTCAAATGCTTGGTCTTGGCGCTTTCCTTTTCTGCCCGCAGCTCCTTTTCCAGCTCCGGCAGCCTTCCATATTTCAGGCTTGCCAGCTTTTCCAAGTCATAAGCACGCTCTGCCTCTTCGATCTCCAGCTGCGTTTTTTCAATCTCCGCCTTCAGCTCCTTCTCCTTATTCAGTTCTGCTTTTTCCAGCTCCCATTGCGCCTTCATGCTTGTGACCTGAGCCTTATATTCGGCAATTTCCTTCTCCAAGTTGCTCAATCTCTCCTTGGAGGCGATATCGCTTTCCTTCGCCAGTGCCTGTTTTTCGATTTCCAGCTGCATCAGCTTACGGGAAATCTCATCCAGCTCGCCCGGCATGGAATCAATTTCCGTCCGAATCATGGCCGCCGCCTCGTCCATCAGGTCGATTGCCTTATCCGGCAGGAAACGGTCAGAAATATAGCGATGCGATAAGGCGGCGCAGGCAATCAACGCTCCGTCCGTAATCCGAATGCCATGATGAATTTCAAAACGCTTTTTTAACCCCCGCAAAATCGAAATGGTATCCTCCACACTAGGTTCATCAATTAAAATCGGCTGAAACCGTCGCTCCAATGCCGCGTCCTTTTCAATATACTGACGGTATTCATCCAGTGTCGTCGCTCCGATACAACGAACCTCACCTCTTGCCAGCATTGGCTTTAAAAGATTGCCGGCGTCCATGGATCCTTCGGTCTTTCCTGCTCCGACAATGGTATGCAGCTCGTCAATAAAGAGAATAATCTCTCCGTTTGAGCCCGTCACCTCATTTAGCACCGCCTTTAAACGTTCCTCAAACTCTCCTCGGTACTTGGCTCCGGCTACCAGCGCGCCCATATCTAGGGCAAACAGCTTTTTATCCTTCAGCCCCTCCGGCACATCTCCGTTTAAGATTCTCTGGGCCAGCCCCTCTACAACCGCCGTCTTTCCGACTCCCGGCTCGCCAATCAAAACCGGATTGTTCTTCGTTCTGCGGGAGAGAATGCGAATTGCCCGCCGAATTTCACCATCCCGCCCAATCACCGGATCAAGCTTGCCCAGCCTTGCCATTTCTACCAGCTCCTTGCCATATTTTTGCAGAGCCTCGTAGCTGTCCTCTGGATTGTCGCTGGTTACCCGTTTATCGGCTCGGAATTGCTTTAACGCCTGCAAAAAAGCGTCTGCTTCTACATGATATTTCTGCATCAGCCTTTGAGATGGCGTATTTTTTTCCTTCAGCAGCGCCAAATAAAGATGCTCAACGCTGACATACTCGTCATTAAAGCGCTTCGCCTCCTCCTCTGCCGCAATCAAAAGCTGTTGCAGCCTTCTTGAGGCGTAAGTCTGAACATCTCCGCTCACGCTTGGAAGCTTCTGCAATTCCTTTTCCAAATCATCTCTGTATTCTTTTAAGTCAATCTTCATGTACGCTAAAATTTTCACGATCAGGCTTTCCGGTACGGCCAGCAGACCATAATGCAAATGCTCTCCGTCTACCTGCTGGTGTCCTTCTTTGATTGCGATTTTTTGAGCAATATTAATTGCTTCCGTTGATTTTTGTGTAAATTTTTCTAAATTCATAGGACAACCTCCTTGTTTGTTGTTAGCACTCTCTTTAATCGAGTGCTAACAACAGTATAATCCCCTTATCCTAGCTTGTCAATAGCCTTCTGCAAATTTTTAGATTTTTTATATTTTCCCTATACTTTTTTATTATTTTGCTTTGGAAGCTGGATCTCTGTTCTTCCCTTCTCCGCTTGCCGCTGAACCAGCCATTCCTTTTTCCGGAAAAAATATGGAGACTGTTTCGTTTTTTTAATTTTCTCTTATTTTTTTGGTTTTTTTCAAATTTTTACTGTTAAATTTTGCCAATATCATGTATAATGGTAACGGAAGCTGGGGCTTCCCAATAAGATATTTCCTATTCAGGAGTGAAGTCAAAAGGAATCCATCGACCTTGAAAGGGGATCGCGATATGGGAATATTTCAATATTCTACGGATCATTCGATTCAAACCCGGCATGACGCCCGTTTGCTTTATATTACGTCCTCTGCTCTCGAAAACAGCTGCCCAAATACAAAGCATTCACATTATTTCTCCGAACTTTTTTATGTCACCTCCGGTACTGGCGCTTTAATCATAGAGAATGAAAAAATTTCGCTTGCTGCCGATGACTTAGTTATCATCAACCCCAATATTGAGCATGCCGAAATTTCTATTGGAGAAAATTTACTCAACTATATTATTTTAGGCATTGAGGGAGTCCGTTTCCTCTTTCCGGAAAAAAAGGAGTACACCGTCTATCGCTGCGGCGATTCAGCCGATTCCGGAAAAGCTGGTCTGCTCTTTTATTTCAGGCTTCTTCTAGCGGAACTGACCAATAAGCAGGACGGCTATCTGGATATCTGCTCCAGTGCACTGGATATTTTGATGCTACAGCTGCAAAGACTTGCTCATACGACAATAACCGGAGAGTCGTCCTCTCCCGCCGATAAAGACTTGGCCAAGGCCAAGCGCTACATTGACTCGCATTATCAGGAAAATATCACACTGGAATCCCTCGCCAATATGATTCATTTAAATAAATTTTACTTTTCTCATTCCTTCAGCAAATTCTATGGGATTTCACCAATTAATTATTTAAACAATCGCCGAATCCAGGTCTGCAAGGAATTGCTGCTCAGCTCGGACTGCAAGATTTCAGAAATTGCAGAAAGCGCCGGTTTTTCTTCAGAAAGCTATTTTTCTCAAAATTTCAAAAAAAACTGCGGCTTATCCGCCCGCGAGTATCGCAAAGCCAATAAGCCCCAGTCCATTCACGAAAAATAAATATTCCCTGTTACGGTAAAGCAAACGGAGGTTTTCTCCGTTATTTTTTTATCCGGCACTCTCGTTATTTTTCTTCCTTATTCTTTTCTCTTTCGGCAATGACCTTATCCTGCACTTCCTTCGGCGCTTCCTGATAGCGGTCGAAAGCTACTGTATATTCCCCGCGCGCCTGCGTCATGGAACGCAAATCTGTCGCATATTCATACAATTCGCCATAGGGAACCTCCGCCTCAACCTCCTGCTTACCCTTCACCGGAGTCATTCCCAAAATTCGTCCGCGGCGTTTATTCATATCCCCGATAATATCGCCCATATATTCATCTGGAATCGTAATCTTAACTTTAGCGATTGGTTCCAGTAAAACAGGACTTGCCTGCTTCATTGCTTCTTTAAAAGCAATCGTCGTAGCAATCTTAAACGCCATTTCCGAGGAATCCACCGGATGGTAAGAGCCGTCAATCAAAGTAGCTTTTAATCCGACAACCGGATAGCCCGCCAAAATACCGGACTGCACTGATTCTTCCAAGCCCTTTTCCACTGCCGGAAAATAGTTTTTCGGTACGGAACCGCCAAATACTTCCTCAAAAAATTCAAAGGACTTGTCTTGATTGCCAGACGGTTCAAATACCATGATAACATCACCAAATTGACCATGACCGCCGGATTGCTTTTTATGTCTGCCCTGAACCTGCACCTTCTTGCGAATCGTTTCCCGATACGGAATCTTCGGCGTATCCAGCTCGACCTGAACATTATACTTGCCGGCAAGCTTGCTGACGACAATTTCCAAATGCTGTCCGCCGATACCATACAGTAGCTCCTGACGATTTTCCTTATCCAGCACCAGCTTAATGGTCGGATCTTCCTCCATCAAGCGGGCAAGTCCAGCCCCAATCTTATCCTCATCACCCTTGGTCTTGGGCTTAATCGCCCGATATGCTAGGGATTCCGGATATTCCACGCCCTTAAAAGCAACCTTTTTCTTTTCACTGCAAAGGGTGTCGCCCACCTTTACATTTTCCAGCTTGACAAAAGCTCCGATATCTCCGGCGCACAGCTCGTCTACCTCGATCTGCTCCTTGCCCATCAAGGTATAGAGTCGGGCAATCTTTTCCACATTGCCCTGACGGCTGTTAAACAAAGAAGCCTCTTTTTTGATAGTGCCAGAATATACCCGAAACAGAGAGATTCTGCCAACATAAGGATCGACAATTGTCTTAAAAACAAAGGCCGAGGCCGGCTCCTTGCTGTCGCATTTTACCTCCACCTCCTGCTTGGTGGCCACATCCGTTGCCTTGACCACTGGATTTTCCTCGAATGGCGTCGGCATATATTTTTCAATGGCATTGAGCAAAACTCTAACTCCCGTTGTCCGAATACTATCACCGCAAAGTACCGGAACCAGTGTTCTTTCAATCACACCTCTATGAATTGCGGTTTGAATTTCTTCTACGGTAAACTCCCCTCCTTCAAAATATTTTTCCATTAATGCTTCATCTGTTTCGGCGACTGCCTCTAAAATCATTTCTCTAGCAGGAGCAATCAAGTCCTCCATTCCCTCCGGAATCGGAGCAGTTTCTACTTTATTATTTACAAAGCGTCTGGCTTCCATCTTCGCAACATTGACGAAGCCGACAAACTTCTCGTTTTCGTAAATCGGAACCTGTAGCGGTGCAATCGCTTTTCCGAATACCGCTTTCAGGTCTTCTAAAATCTTCGACAAATTGGCATTTTCATCGTCCATGCCAGATACATAAATCATCTTGGCAATATTCATCTCATCGGCATATTCCCAAGCCTTTTCCGTGCCGACCTCTACTCCGGAGCGTCCCGATACTACGATAATTGCCGAGTCAGCGACTCGAACCGCCTGCTTTGTTTCACCGACAAAGTCAAAATAGCCCGGAGTATCCAAAATATTAAACTTGCTTTGTTCCCATTCAATCGGGAGCAAGGACGTACTAATCGAAATTTTTCTCTTAATTTCTTCTTTATCAAAGTCGGAAATCGTATTTCCGTCAGTAACATTTCCCTGTCTTTTGGTAAGACCAGCCACATAAGCCATGGCTTCCGCAAGGGTGGTCTTACCGCTGTTGCCATGACCCAAAAGCACAATGTTTCGGATGTTCTCGGTGGAATAATTTTTCATACGTCGTCCTCCTGTTCTTGTTAGTAATTATCCGGAAAAGCCAGCTTCAGCCGACTTTCCCTCGTGAAAACAGAGATAAAAGCACGTCGGCCGCTCTGCGCTCATCGGTAAATAATAATGACTTTAAAAATATTTCGCAATATTTTTTAGTAATATATTATAATATTCTTGCTGTTTCCAAAAAATCCTTTTAGAAATTTCATTTTTTTTATTGTTTTTTTCTTTTATTTTTTCTTTTT
>JBGZBY010000098.1:0-37030 GCA_041844915.1 Eubacteriales bacterium | reverse complement strand
CAGAAGGAAAATTTGACGGCAGCAGTGCTGGACTACTATGATCAGCATAAGCGCAGACTGCCTTGGCGGGATACGGCTAGGCCTTATTATATATGGCTTTCCGAGATCATGTTGCAGCAAACCAGAGTTGAGGCGGTAAAAGGCTATTTTCAGCGATTTGTTGATGAACTGCCGGATATCAGGGCCTTGGCAAATTGCGAGGAGGAGCGGCTACTTAAGCTTTGGGAAGGGCTGGGCTATTATTCGAGGGCACGCAATTTGAAGAAAGCGGCGATTCAGCTTGTGACCGAGTATGAGGGAAGACTGCCGGCAGAAAAGGAGAAATTGCGAAAACTGGCGGGTGTTGGCGAGTATACGGCGGCGGCCATTGCAGCTATTGCTTTCGGGCAGGCGGAGGTTGCGCTGGACGGCAATTTGATTCGGGTGTTCAGTCGGATTTTTGCCATGGAGGAGGACTTTAGCCGGCAGGCGGCCAAAAAAAAGTTGACAAGCCGAATTCAAGCCTATCTTCCTAAGAAGCGGCCGGGAGATTTCAATCAGGCGATTATGGATATTGGAGCGACGATTTGTTTGCCCAACGGCAAGCCGCTTTGCGGGCAGTGCCCGATTGCCGAGTTTTGTGCGGCATATGCTGCTGATGAGGTCATGCGCTATCCTTTGAAAAAAGAGAAAAAAAGCCGTCGGACGGAAAAGAAAACTGTGCTGATCGTGCAGCTTCGAGAGAAGGTTATGCTCCGGAAGCGAACGGAACAGGGAGTCCTAAGGGGTTTATGGGAATTTCCGGCGCTGCCTGGACATTGTAGCCAAGAGGAAGTACGCGAGAAGCTGGCGGAGGATTTTTCGCTGCTGCTGGCGATAACGGCAAAAATTGAGGACTTTCTGTCGTCCAAGCATATTTTTAGTCATTTGGAATGGGATATGATTTCCTACCGAGTCATATTGGATGAGTCGCTCTTACCGGAAACTGTCGATGCAGGGGCAGACCCCATTTCTTTGGCGGCAGCGGGGGAAATCAGCGAAAAAGCGGGCGCTTATCTGGAAAGGAAGCAGGAGGCTGCAAGAGCAGAATCGGAGCAGCTTATTTGGGCGGATCGCCGAACCATTCGCAGCCGATTATCTTTGCCGTCTGCCTTTAAGCTCTATCGGCAGGAGATATTGAAAAAGCTGGAGCAGGAGGAAAAATGACGGCGGAGAGGAAGGAAAAGCAATGAAGAAAGAGATTCGAGAGCTGGATGCCCTGACAATTAACCAGATTGCTGCCGGAGAGGTGGTAGAGCGACCGCTGTCGGTGGTAAAGGAATTGGTGGAAAATGCGATCGACGCCGAAGCGACGGCGATTACCGTTGAAATAAAAGAGGGCGGCATGCGTTTAATTCGCGTGACCGACAATGGCATCGGAATTGATAAGGAGCAGGTACGATCGGCGTTCCAACGGCATTTTACCAGTAAGCTGCAAAAAATTGAAGATTTGTATTCCATCGGCAGTCTGGGCTTCCGAGGGGAAGCGCTGGCGGCAATTGCTGGTGTGTCAATCAGCGAGATGATTACGAAAACGGAGGAGGCCTTGGTGGGAGTTCGCCTGACGCAGGAGGGAGTTGGTGAAACGGCCTTTGAAGAGGTGGGAGCGCCAAAGGGAACCACGCTGGTAGTCCGAGAATTGTTTTTTAATACGCCGGCTCGAAAAAAATTTTTAAAGTCGGAAAAAACCGAAAGCTCCTATGTAATAGAATTTATGCAAAGAATCTCCTTGGCGTATCGCCAGATTGCCTTTAAGCTGATTGTAGACAGCAAGGTCAAGCTGCAAACCAATGGCGACGGAGATTTGAAGGCGGCGATTTTGTATGTTTTCGGAGCGGAAACCGCCAAAAGATTAAGAGAGGTAAGCTATCAAGAGAGAGGTGTTGAGGTTAGAGGCTTTGTGGGAACGCCGGAGCTGAATCGAGGCAATCGCGGCTATGAGATTTATTTTGTAAATGGCAGATATGTTAAGAGCAAATGGATTCAGGACGGACTGGAGGAAGGAATGGCCGGTTATGTGATGCAGCATCAGTTCCCGTTTGCGGTCCTAGAGATCAAGGTCGAACCAGAAAAGCTAGATGTCAATGTGCATCCGCAAAAGGCAGAGGTACGCTTTGAAAACGGCTATTTGGTTAAGGAGGCTGTCCGTCGGGCGGTGGCTCAGGCCATGGAAGAGAAGGAGATCATTCCGGCGGTGTCGGCGGAAGGCAGGAGCTCGATTCCCTTTCAGCCTGCTCAAAGTCAAAAGGAGGCCTATAACCGAGCGGAGCCGTTTGAAATCGCTAGAGCTAAGGCGGAAAGGGCAGCTTTGGGGGAGCCAAACGGATTGGCCGGAGCTTTATCGGCCTTGGCGGACCGAGCGGCAGACGACAGGGCGGCGGCTCTTTCCGAAAAGGAGTCAAAGCCGGTAGAGGGGCAGATTCGAGAGAAAGCGGCGGCTTTTTCGAGCTTGCCCGACTTGACGCGGGAGCTTGGCATGGACACTGATTCAGCACCGGAGCAACGCCGGCAGGAAGTGACGGAGCAGGAATTTATCAATCTGGAGAGCGTCAAGGAGCACAAAGTGATCGGGCAATTATTTGATACCTACTGGCTGATCGAATTTCAGGGAGCGCTTTATGTCATCGACCAGCATGCGGCGCATGAAAAGGTACTCTATGAGCGTTTTGTCAGGAGCTACAATGCGAGCGACATTCACGCCCAGCAATTGCTGGAGCCGTTGGTGATTGAGGTAAACGCAAGGGAAATGCAAAATTTTCTGACGGGGAAGGAATTCTTTGATAAACTTGGCTTTGAGGCGGAGGCCTTTGGGCAGACGGCAATAAGGGTCAGCGGAGTTCCCTATCTATTTAATCGAGCAATGGACAGGGAAAATTTCATCTATCTGCTGGATCAAATGGAAGAAAAAAAATTCAGCTTTTCCGCCGAAACGATGGAGCATGAGTTGGCGACGATGGCATGTAAGGCGGCGATTAAAGGAAATGATCGTTTAAGTAAAAGAGAGTATGAGGCTTTGATTGCCGAGCTGCTGACCTTAAAAAATCCGTATCATTGTCCTCATGGCAGACCGACACTGATTAAGCTGACAAGATATGAGCTGGATAGAAAATTCAAACGTATTTTGTAATCAGCAGTTTTTCGGGTGGGAAATTGAGCAATACGCAGACAATAAGCGAGAGCTTGATTGCTGGAGAAGAGAGGAAAAATTTATGCCAAAACAACCATTGATTATTATTGCTGGGCCGACGGCCACGGGCAAGACAGGGCTTTCGGTGGAGCTTGCCCGGCGCTTGAACGGAAGCATTATTTCGGCGGATTCCATGCAGGTTTATTGCGGCATGGACATCGGCTCGGCTAAGGCAACCCTAGAGGAACGAGCCGGCATTAAGCATTATCTGCTGGATATTCGCCAACCCGAGGAAAGCTTTAGTGTCTGGGAATTCCAAAAGGCGGCTAAGGAAGCGATTGCTGAAATAACAACGGAGGGAAAGCTGCCGATTCTGGTGGGAGGAACGGGATTTTACATTCAAGCACTGCTCTATGATATCCAATTTGAAGAAAGCGCGCCGACGCAGGCACGGGAAAAATGGGCAGGACTTGCGGTGGAGAGAGGTTATGAATATTTATACAAGGAGCTGTGCCGATTGGATCCAGAGGCGGCTGAAAAAATTCATGCCAATAATCACAAAAGAATTCTGCGAGCGCTGGAATACTATGAGCTGACCGGAGAGAAAATCAGCCTGCACAATCAAAGAGAAGCACAAAAGGAAAGCGCGTATAGAGAGCTTTTCTATGTTTTGACAATGAATCGGGCGCTGCTCTATCAGAAAATTGAGCAGAGAGTTGACGTCATGCTGGAAAAGGGATTGATTGAGGAGGTGCAAGGCCTTTACCGCAAAGGATATCGCAAGGAAATGACGGCGATGCAGGGACTTGGATATAAAGAAATACTGAATTATCTGGACGGAACCTGGAGCCTGGAAAAGGCGGTTGAGGAGCTGAAAAAGGGAACAAGGCATTTTGCCAAAAGGCAGATTACTTGGTTTAAAAGGGAAAAAAATGTCGAATGGATTGATTTGGAGAATTATACATTTGACTATCCCAAAATATGTGATAAAATAGAAAGAGATTTTGAAATATTAATCAGGCAAAACAAAAGAAAGAGAGAGAATGACTATGAATAAAGCAATTAATTTACAGGATATATTTTTAAATCAGGTTAGGAAGGAAAAAATTTCGGTGGTCTTGTATTTGACCAATGGCTTCCAGATGAAGGGATATGTCAAGGGCTTTGACAATTATATTGTTATTTTGGAAGCGGACGGCAAGCAGCAGCTTATTTTTAAGCATGCTATTTCTACGGTCGTACCGTCCAGAGATATTCATTTGTCCTTGACGAGTGAGGACGGAGAATAATTTGCGTTTAAAAGAAAAGAGAAGTATGGAAAAGGAAAAAGGAAGCGCAAATTATTTTAAAGCGATTGGAGGAAAAATATGAAATTTCATGAGTTGGTTACAAACTCGAAACTATTAAGAGCAATTGAGGAAATGGGGTACGAGGAAGCAACACCGATTCAGGAATCCGTCATACCGATGATCGCTTCGGGCGGGGATGTGATCGCCAGATCGCAGACCGGCACCGGCAAGACTGCGGCATTTTCGATTCCCGTTCTGGATAAGGTTGAAGAAAATTTATCAAAGCCGCAGGTGCTGATTCTGTGTCCGACCAGAGAATTATCGGTGCAGGTAGCAGGAGAAATTCGCAAGCTTCTCAGCTTTTCTCACAATGTCAAAGCGTTGCCGGTCTATGGCGGTGAGCCGATTTATAAGCAGATCATGGCGTTGCGAAAAGGAGTGCAGATTATTGTTGGAACGCCGGGCAGAATCATGGATCATATGGAGAGAAAGACCCTTCGCTTTAGCGAGGTGCATACCGTCATTCTGGATGAAGCAGATGAAATGTTGAAAATGGGCTTTCGTGAGGATATTGAATTTATCCTAAAGGAGGTGCCGGAAGGGGTGCAAAAGCTGCTTTTTTCCGCTACCATGCCGAAGGAAATCGTAGATCTGGCAGGGAAATACTTGAAAAATCCTGATGAGATAATTATTAAAGCAAGCGGGATTACGACCGATACCGTAGTGCAAAGCTACTGCGCGGTCAAAAAGGAATTAAAGGAGGAAGCGCTGTTTCGTATTCTGGAGGATAAATCGCCGGAGCGCTGTATGGTCTTTTGCAATACTAAAAAAATGGTGGATGAAATCACCGATGCCCTACAGGAAAAGGGCTTCTGGGGAGATAAGATTCATGGCGATTTGAAGCAGGAGCTGCGGATGGGCGTTCTGGAAAAATTTAATCGTGGAATCCTGCACATTTTGGTCTGTACCGATGTGGCTGCCAGAGGACTGGATATTCAGAACGTCGATTTGGTGGTCAACTATGACGTGCCGGACAAGGAGGACTATTATGTCCATCGGATTGGCCGTTCGGGCAGGGCCGGTAAAGCGGGGGAATCCATCACCATCGTCACCAAGCTCGACCGAATTCGATTCCGAAATGTAGAGGCTTATATCAAAAAGAAAATTGAGCGAATGGAGATTCCGTCAAGGGATGAGGTAAAGGAAAAGCAAATGGCTCGATTTACTGAGAATTTGCTGGCGAATATGGATATTGAACTTTTGTATGACTATGAAAAAATGATAGAAAAGCTTCAAAGTCGAGGTTTTTCGGCAAAACAGCTGGCGGCAGCGCTGTTAAAGCAAACTCTTGATCTGGAGGAGGCCGGCGAGGAAAGAGATGTCAACGACTATCGCTTTGATGCACCCAAAAGAGAACGTTCCATTCCCGAACGCGGCAGGGAGCGGGCAAAGGATCGGGAACGCAGCAAAGAGCGGGATAAGGAAAAAACGGCAGAACGAAGCAAAGGCAAAGCAGCGGAGAAAAAGGGCAGAGCTGGAGAGCTGGATTTTAAAGAAAAATTCGTCGGTGAATATGGGGAGTATGGTAAACATGGCAAACGAAAAGCCAAGACGGAGGGAATGCTTTTTGAACGCAGTGCCAAGAAGGCGAAGGCGGTAAAGGAGCAGGTCAGATTGTTTTTATCGGCCGGCAAGAAGCATAAGGTGTCGGTTGGCGACGTAGTGGGTGCGATTGTCGGGGAAGCCGGAATTGACGCCGCTCATATCGGCACGATTGATATGTACGATAAATTTGCCTTTGTCGATGTCAGCAAGGAAAGCGCCAAAAAGGTACTTAGCGCTTTGCAGAATAAGCGGATCAAAGGTAGAAAGCTCAATGTTGAAATTGCCAAGGGCTGATAGCCTGAACTTAACGGACTGCTTATTTTGGCAGGTCGTTCTAATATGCGCGCATGCCGGAGATACAGACATTGAAAATACAACCGGACAGGCTTGAATCTTCGCAAAGCGGTTTCGCCGCTTGAAGCGGGAAAGCAGAAAGATCGGAATGGATGCTTGTTTCAAAGATCGGGAAATTCTGGAAGAAAGGCTTCAGACAAGAGCTTGGAAGCAGAAAATAAAAGCCCGAAGTATAATATGGATATAAGGAGGAAAAATGAGCGAGATTTTTAAAAGCATTCCCAAGATCGTTTTTGAAGGGGCGGACAGCGCCAACCCTTTGGCATTTAAGTTTTACGATGCCGAAAGAATTGTTTTGGGCAAGCCGATGAAGGAGCATTTGCCCTTTGCCATGGCTTGGTGGCATAATCTTTGTGCGACGGGAGCGGATATGTTTGGCCGAGGCACGGCGGACAAGTCCTTTGGTGCGCAGGCGGGAACGATGGAACATGCTAAAGCCAAGGTTGACGCAGGCTTTGAATTTATGCAGAAGCTGGGGATTCGATATTTTTGCTTTCATGACACCGATCTGGTTCCGGAAGCGGAGGATATCAAGGAAACGAATCGGCGTTTGGATGAGATTTCCGATTATATCCTGGAAAAAATGAAGGGAACCGATATCAAGTGCCTTTGGGGAACTGCCAATATGTTTTCCAATCCTCGTTTTATGAATGGAGCCGGCTCCAGCAACTCGGCGGATGTGTTTTGCTTTGCGGCGGCGCAGATTAAAAAGGCGCTGGAGCTGACCGTCAAATTGGGCGGCAGAGGCTATGTGTTCTGGGGCGGCAGAGAGGGCTATGAAACTCTGCTCAATACGGATATGAAGCTGGAACAGGAAAATATTGCCCGCCTGATGCGGATGGCTGTCGACTATGGCCGCAGCATTGGCTTTACTGGTGATTTTTATATTGAGCCGAAGCCGAAGGAGCCGATGAAGCATCAATATGACTTTGACGCGGCTACGGCGATTGGATTTTTGCGCCAGCATGGGCTGGATAAGGATTTTAAGATGAACATTGAGGCCAATCACGCGACCTTGGCCGGACACAGCTTCCGCCATGAACTGCGGGTATCGGCCATTCATGGAATGCTGGGCAGTATTGATGCCAATCAGGGCGATACTCTGCTGGGCTGGGATACAGATGAATTCCCCTTCGATGTGTATGAGGCGACTTGGTGTATGCTTGAGGTTTTAAAGGCGGGAGGTTTGGCCGGCGGTTTGAATTTTGACGCCAAAAACAGGCGCCCCAGCTATTTGCCGGAGGATATGTTTGAGGCCTTTATTTTGGGCATGGATACCTTTGCGCTGGGGCTTTTAAAGGCGGCGGCATTGATAGAGGATGGCAGGCTGGAAGCCTTTGTGGCGGAACGTTATGCCAGCTATCAGAGCGGTATCGGAGCAAAAATCGTTGCTGGACAGACCAATCTGGTGGAGTTGGCTGCTTACGCCGAAGCAATGGGTACACCGGAGCTACCCGGCAGCGGCAGGCAGGAAAGACTAGAAAGTATCGTCAATCAGATCCTGTTCCGTGGAGAAAAATAGAAAATAAAGAAGAAGCAAAGAAGACAAAATAAGGAAAAAAGAAGAACCTCCTGTTTGGCGGCGAGTACGGCGCTGAATGGGAGGTTTAATTTTGGAATATCTCTGCGACAGCTTGCCGCAGGCAAGAAGGAGAATTGAATTTTTATGATTTTTTTGATAAAATAAATTAATAGCTTAAGGGCTTTCAAAGCGGGGGCATGATTAGTAGGAATAGGCAGCAGCCGGAGTCCTATAGCCGATATTATCGAGCAAACTCTGCCGCCTCGATGCGGCGAAAAGCTGGCGGTCGAGATTTCGACCTATTATTCCGGTGTGGCGAAAATGAAGAACGGCGTCAGCGTCAATATGAATTTTAGTTATGGTATCTGGAAATTGACACTTCCTCTGCTGGAGCCGGTTTTACGGCTCCCAAGCTTCTGTGGATGAGAAAAAACGAACCGGAGTGCTTTGCCCGTATTCATAAAATTATGCTGCCCAAGGACTATATCAATTATTGTCTGACCGGCGTCCATTGCACGGATTATTCGGATGCCGGCGGCATGCTGCTGTTGGATGTGGAAAATCGCTGCTGGTCGAAGGAAATGCTGGACATCTGTGGAATTGGCGAATGGCAGATGCCGAAGCTGTTCGAGAGCTTTGAAACGGTAGGCGAACTTTTGCCGACAGTTGCGGAAGGGCTGTCTCTGCCGGTTGGCGTCAAGGTGGCGGCCGGAGCAGGTGACAATGCGGCGGCGGCGGTTGGAACTGGAACAGTTGGAGCGGGCGGCTGCAATATTTCCCTTGGAACCTCCGGCACAATTTTTATTTCCGGAGATCGCTTTGCGGTTGATCCGCATAATTCGCTGCACAGCTTTCCCCATGCGGATGGAGGATATCATCTGATGGGTTGCATGCTGTCGGCGGCAAGCTGCAATAAATGGTTGTGCGAGGATATTTTAAAGACGGAGGACTACTTGGCGGAGCAGGCGGCAATCCGGCCGAAAAAGCTGGGACGGGGAAAGGTGTTTTTCCTGCCTTATCTGATGGGAGAGCGCAGTCCGCTCAATGATATCGATGCGCGTGCAACCTTTATTGGTATGACGTTGGACACGACGCGCGCTGATTTGGTGCAGGCGACGCTGGAAGGAGTGGCCTTTGCCATCAGAGATAGCTTTGAGGTTGCAAAAGCACAGGGGATATGTATTGAGCGGAGCCGGCTTTGCGGCGGTGGAGCAAGATCAGAGCTGTGGAGAAGGATATTGGCGAATGTGCTTGGTATTTCCTTAGAGCTGCCGCAAACCGAGGAAGGACCCGGCTATGGCGGAGCAATGCTGGCGATGGTAGGCTGCGGGCTTTATGACAGCGTGGCGGCATGTGCGGCGGCTTTGACGCGAGCGAACGGAGTGATCGAGCCGGAGAAGGAGCTGACAGCTCTTTACGATCAGCGATATCGGCAGTTTCGGCAGATTTATCCGGAAATGAGGGAACTCTTTCGGAAGCTGGCAGAGAAATAAAGAGAGAAAGCAATAAAAATAAATTTAAAATAAAAATTAATAAAATTCTAGGCAGATTTTAAACGGTGGCCATGGAAAAATAAAGAAGTTGTAGTAAAATAGACGAGTAGATCAAAAGAGCCGAAACGGCAAATACGGGCTGCAAGACAAAGGACAAAACTCTATCGGGAGAGGAATAGAAGTAGTAGAGAGCAGACAGGGGAGGTGCTCTGAGATTGAATATGCCCGTCAGACGCGGAAAAGAGTACGTTATTTGGAAGAATTTTATCCCCTTTGGGAGGAAGTCGAAGAGCAGGATTAAGCCGATAAAATAAAAATCCGAACAAAAAATTAAAAAAACAATTTATTGTTCGAAAAAAGACTTGAAAAATTTCAGGATTTCTATTATGATAGAGAAGTAATTAAAATTTGACGCAGAGGAAACTGCTTTAGAAGGTCTGAAATAGAAAATTCTACTAAGAACAAGGTCTTTTGGGAATTCGTTCAGCTTGGAAATGCTGCGGATGCTCGAATATTTTGTTTTTTGATTCGGACGGAAAAGCAGAATAGAAATTTTATCCTGACGTCATGCAAAAGTCGAATAAGTCGGAAAACGGAGGCTGCAATGAAAGAAATCTATCGCGGAAAAACGAAGAATGTATTTGATCTGGGAAATGGGAATTATTTACTGAAATTTAAGGATGATGTGACGGGAGTAGACGGAGTGTTTGATCCGGGCGCCAATACGGTAGGACTGACGATGGAAGGAGCCGGAGAGGCAGGACTGAAATTGACCCAATTCTTTTTTGAAAAGATCAATGCCGCCGGGATTGCCACGCATTATGTGGCTGCCGATATTGCCGAACGCACGATGACGGTGCTTCCGGCTACCGTTTTTGGAGAAGGTGTAGAGGTGATTTGCCGCTATCGAGCCGTAGGAAGCTTTCTCCGCCGCTATGGAAAGTATGTCAAGGACGGTCAGGAGCTGGATGCCTATGTTGAGGTCACATTGAAGGATGACGAACGGAACGATCCGCTGATTACGGAGGAAGCTTTGGATATGCTGGGAATTATGACTCGGCAGGAATATCAAACGCTGGCGGATATGACCAGAAAGATTGCGGCGATTGTTAGGGAAGAATTGAAGAAAAAAGGCTTAGAGCTGTATGACATCAAATTTGAATTTGGCAGAGTCGGCGAGGATAAGCATATTGTTTTGATCGACGAGATCTCCGGAGGCAATATGAGGGCTTATCGGGCAGGCGAATATATTGAGCCGCTGACCTTAGAAAGGATTATGCTGGCGGATTGATTTGGCTGCTTGCCATGTCGTTCGGAAATAGGGTAGAACAAGGGACGCAAAAGCGTCGGCAGAGATTTTTTTCAGAAAAATCAGAAAAAGTGCTGATTTTTGAAAGATAGCTCTGACGGCGCTTTTTGACAGAGGAGGAAAATATAAAAGGCAAATTCTCAAAGCAAGCTTCCGGTGAGCTGGAAGCTGCACTAAATGTGAGAAATCACAAAAGTAGCATGAGAAATTTAAAATATTAAAACTAAATAACAAAACCGGAATCCGATTTACATTTAGCTTTTCCTGTGCTAAGATAGGGATGGTTTATGAAAGCGGGCATCAAAGGGATATTGCTGGCGGCAAGGAATAGATGCAGAACATTGCTTGGATGCTGGGAAGGAGAAGGGGATGGAGTATAATTATCTGCTGGTCAACGTAGAAAATGGGATTGCCACACTCACCTTTCATCGGCCGGAGGCGTTGAATGCTTTGAATTCTGCTGTTTTAAAAGAACTGGAGCAGGCAGTTTGGCGGAGGATCCGGAGGTCAGGGTTATTATTTTTACCGGAGAAGGAAAAAGTTTTGTTGCCGGAGCTGATCTGGATGAGCTGGGAAAGGCGGGGAGCTTCGAGGTAATGGAATATTCGCGATTGGAGCGCGATATTTTTCGCAGGATTGAGCTGCTGCTAAAGCCGACGATTGCGGCGATTAACGGCTATGCCTTTGGGTGGAGGCTTTGAGCTTCTGCTCTGTTGTGATATTCGCATTGCCTGTGAGAAAGCAAGCTTTGCTATGCCGGAGGCAACCTTTGGGATCGTACCGGGGTTTAACGGAACCAAGCGGCTGCCGCGTGAGATCGGGATGGCAAAGGCAAAGGAGCTTTTGTTTACGGGCAGGAGGATAAAAGCAAGAGAAGCGCTAAAATTAAGCCTTTGCTAAAGGGCTGCCTTTAAAGGAGGCATTCCACACTTTAATGAGAGATATAGGAGAAAATATGATTAAGCTGATTTTAACAGATATGGACGGAACACTTTTGAATTCAAGGCATCAGATTCCACAGGGAATAACGGAGGCGGTGCGGGCATTGCAAATGCAAGGGATTCGTTTTGGCATAGCTACTGGCAGAGAATATAACAATGTCAGAGAGTATTTTCCGGAATTAGCAGAGGAAATAATATTGATAACTGATAATGGAACCCTGATTTATGATGGGAAGGAGCAAATTTTTTCGGAAATTCTTTCTGCCAGCGAAGTAGAGAAAATTGTTAGTTTAGTGCGCGGCATAAGCGGAGCGTGGATTGTTTTATGCGGCAAAGGCGTAGGATTTGTTGAGTGCCAGAAGGAGCAGCAGCAACAGATTGCCGAAATAGCGCATAATTTTTATCATAATGTAGAATTAACAGAAGATGTTTGTTTAAGAACGAAAGAAGAAGAGATTATGCAGATTTCTCTTTTTTGTGGAGGAAGGGCAGAGGAGCTGTTTAAGAAGTTGGAGCAGCTAGAAAAGGATTATCAGATATTTGTTTCTGGTTCGGATTGGATTGATATTTTAAGTAAGGCGGCAGGTAAGGGCAATGCCGTTAAACTGTTGCAGGCTCGATATGGTTGGAAGCCGGAGGAATGTATGGCATTCGGTGATTATTTTAATGATTTGGAAATGCTAAAAAATGTTGGAGAAAGTTATGCTATGGCAAATGGGATCCCACTGCTTCGGGAGATGGCAAAGTATATTGCGCCGAGCAACGAGGAAGGTGGCGTGCTTAAAGTTTTACGGGAACGATTTGCACTTGATCTTTGTTAAAGTGTCAAAGTTGTTTGTGAGCGAAACAGCGTATACGCGGCAGTAAAAGAGATAAAAAAGCAGCGGAGAAAATGCGGCGTATAGTAAGGAGGAAATCATGTTTTGGTATTATTTGGCGATTTTTTTAGTTAAAGTATTTGAAGTAACTTTGGGTACGGTGAGATTGGTACTTATTACTAAAGGTGAAAGAGTAAAAGGCGCTATTTTGGGAATAATTGAAGTTGCCATCTGGATTGCACTGGTTTCAACTGTGCTTGACAATGTTGTAGAAGATCCGATCAAAGCAGTATTGTATGCAGTCGGCTTTGGTGTTGGCAATTTTTGTGGTTCTCTGCTGGAAGAAAAGTTGGCGCTGGGAACCAGCCGGATAGAAATTATTGTTTTGCAAGAACATGAAGAAGACCTGACTGCCGCGCTACGGTCGGCAGGCTTTGCGATTACGGTTATTGACGGCAAGGGCAAGGATTACGACCGCAAGATATTAATCAGCATTGTAAAAAGGAAGCAGGTCAAGCAGTATGTGGATATTGCCAAGGAAAATCAAAAAAATGCTATGATTACAATTTCTGAGAGTAAGCCAGTTTATGGTGGCTACGGAATTAGAAAATGATTTGGAAGAAATATATTAAAAAGAGAGGGATTCCCTTTCTTTTTTTGTTTAAAAAAGATAAGCACGAAAAAAATATTAAAAAGCAAAATATATAATTTTCTAAAGTAAAATAAAACAAGGATTTGCAGAAATTTGCAAGAAAGATATTGTAAATTTCTTAGAAATAAGTTAAAATAATAGCAAGAAATTTGTGGATTTCTATAATATTAAGAAACAAAGTATAGTATTAATTAATGAAGGTTGCTTTAGCTAAACTGCTTAAAAAGGGAGTGATGAAATGGTTGCAAAAGAAATGATCGGTTTGTTATTGGCCGGCGGACAGGGGAGCAGGCTTGGAATTTTGACATCATCTACAGCTAAACCAGCAGTACCATATGGCGGAAAATATAGAATTATTGATTTTCCGTTGAGTAATTGTGTAAATTCAGGGATTGATACGGTGGGTGTGTTTACGCAGTATCAACCATTGGAGTTAAATGCACATATCGGTATTGGCAAGCCGTGGGATTTGGATAGGGTGAACGGCGGCGTAACGATTTTATCACCCTTTACCAGCGAAGAAAATAATGATTGGTTTAAGGGAACCGCAAATGCAGTTTTCCAGAATATTCATTATATTGACAAGATTGATCCGCAGTATGTGGTTATTTTATCCGGAGATCATATTTATAAGATGGATTACGCCAAGATGCTGGAGGATCACAAGAAAAACAAGGCGGATGGAACCATTTCTGTATTTGAAGTACCGTGGGAGGATGCACATCGCTTTGGCATTATGAATACAGACGAAACTCGCAGAATTGTTGAGTTTGAAGAAAAGCCGAAGGAGCCAAAAAACAATTTGGCCTCGATGGGTGTGTATATTTTTACATGGAGCGTTTTACGGGAGTATTTGATTCGAGATAATCAAAATCCGAATTCCGATTATGATTTTGGTAAGAACGTGATTCCGATGATGCTGGAGGAGGGACGTGCCATGTATGCCTATCCTTTTGCCGGCTATTGGAAGGATGTCGGTACAATCGACGCATACTGGGAGTCGAACATGGATTTGATTAAGCTGGTTCCGGAGTTCGACCTGTTTGATCGCTCTTGGAAAATTTATACAAATAATCCGGGAAAACCGGCGCATTATGTCGGGGAAAGCGGCAGTGTAAAGACCTCCATTATCGGAGAGGGATGTGAAATTTATGGCGAGGTTCGCAATTCGATTATTTTCCCCAATGTCAGAGTGGGGGAGGGTGCTTTTATTGAGAATTCGATTGTTATGCAGGATTGTGTGATTAAGGCAAATGCTAGGGTATGGAAATCCATTTTGGCAGCCAGCGTTCAGGTTGGGGAAGGGACCGAGATCGGCGGTGGAGAAGATATTCCGAACAAGCTCAAGCCGCAGCTGTATTATACAGGGATTACTGTGGTTGGTGAAAAGGCAGTGATTCCGGCGGGGAAGAAAATCGGCAAGAATGTAGCAATCCATCATGGAGTTTGCGGGAATGACTTTCCGGCGGATGAAATTGCTTCCGGAGAAACGATTTTTAAAGGAGGCATAGCTCATGAATAATATATTTGGAATCATAACAACGGGGAATCAAAAGCCATTGCTGGGGGAGCTGGCAATGAAGCGGTCCGTTTCGGCTCTGCCAATCGCCGGAAAGTACAGAGCCATTGACTTTGTACTTTCCAACATGGTCAATTCGGGGATTGACAAGGTTGGGGTAGTTACCCAATACAGCTTTCGTTCGCTGACGGATCATTTAGGCTCCGGCAAGGAATGGGATCTGGATAGAAGAAATGAGGGACTTTATCTTTTCCCGCCTTATTTATCCATGGATCATAAGGGCTGGTATCAGGGAACGGCGGACGGAATGTATCAGAATATGTCGTTTTTGAAGCGTTCTAATGAAGAATATGTCCTAATCACAACTGGCAACTGTATTTATTCAACAACCTATACGGATCTTTTGGCGAAGCATATTGAAACCGGCGCCGATATCACGATGATGTACTATGATATGGCAGGTACTCCATCGGAGGAGCTCAAGGAATTCGGACTTTTGAAGCTGAATGAAGAAGGCAGAGTGATTGATCTCAGAGAAAAGCCTTTGTCGCCAAAGGGAAGCTTGGTATCTATGGCGGTTTATGTTTTGAAAAGAGAGCTGCTAATCGAGCTTTTGGAGGAAGCTTTTTCGCACGGGCATTATGACTTTGTAAAGGATATTTTAATCCGCAAGCTGGAGGAGCTGAAGATTTACGGCTATGAATACAAAGGCTATTGGCGGGTGGTCAATAATATCAATTGGTATTATAAGGTCAATATGGACTTTTTGAAACCGGAGGTTCGTCAGGACTTGTTTGGTAAGGGCAAAAAGGTATTTACCAAGGTCAAGGATGAAACTCCCGCCAAGTATAATCCCGAAGCGGAGGTCAAGAATTCGGTGATTGCCGACGGTTGTATTATTGAAGGTTATGTGGAAAATAGCATTCTTTTCCGCGGTGTGAGAGTTGGGAAAAATTCGAGGGTTGTCAACAGTATTATTATGCAGGGTTCGACCGTTGAAAATGACGTCAGCTTGGAGCATGTCATTTTTGATAAGGATGTTGTAATCACCGCGCATCATTCGCTTAAAGGAGAGCCGGGAGCGCCGGTAATCGTGGGCAAAAAAAGCAAGATATAGGGCTTAGCGATTGCTAAGACCGGAAAAGGATAAAGGCAGGATTTTGATAAGGATGCTGTAATCACCGCGTGTTGTTCGCTTAAGAGGAAGGCGGAGCGCTGATTATCGTTGGCAAAAAGCAAGCTACAGGGCTTTGCCGACGATTGCTGAAACAAGAAAAGGATAAAAGCAGGATGGCAAAGGCAATCCTGCTTTTGCTATTTGAGGCAGAGGATTTTGAGGATAAAAGTCAAGCGGTATAAAAACTTTTGAAAAATGCTTGACAAGGACTTCTCCTTTATAGTATAATCTCATCTGTAAAGTGATTTTGCTTAACAGGCGGTGAAAAATGGAAGAATTCGTCAGAAAATCATTATTGTTTGACTTTTATGGGGAGCTTCTGACCGAACGGCAAAAGGAGATTTATCGCAAATACCATGCGGAGGATCTGTCTTTGGCGGAAATTGCCGAAGAATATGAAGTCAGCAGACAGGCGATTCACGATTTGCTTAAGCGCTGCGATAAACAATTGGAGAGCTATGAAGCCCGCTTGCAGCTGCTTCACCGCTTTCGGGAGCAAAAGGGAAAAATTGAGCAAATTCGCGAGCTTGCCGGAAAAGAAAGCAATGAGTCGATGAAACAAATATTGGCATTGAGCGAGGAGGTTTTATCTGAGCTTTAGGCCGATGTCAGCAAAGCCAAAAGCCGATGGACATTTTTTGAAGGCAGAGGTCGGGCGATGAGCGGCTTCGCTTTAAGGAGCATGGCAGAATAAAAAGCAAGGGCCTGTGCCGGCGGCAGACCGAATAGATCGGCAGGCCAGTTAATAAAAGATACAAAGGAGCAGCTATGGCATTTGAATCCCTATCGGAGAAATTTCAATCCATATTTAAAAATTTAAGAGGCAAGGGCAGACTTACCGAGGCCGATGTCAATGCCGCCATGCGGGAAGTGAAAATGGCTCTTTTGGAGGCCGATGTCAATTTCAAGGTGGTCAAAGATTTTGTTGCTGCCGTTAAGGAAAGAGCGGTCGGCGAGGAAGTAATGACAAGCCTTTCGCCGGGGCAGCAGGTTATTAAGATTGTAAACGAGGAAATGACCAAGCTGATGCAGTCGGAGAATTCCGGACTGACCTTTGCCAAGGAAGCGCCCAGTATTTTTATGATGGTCGGCTTGCAGGGAAACGGAAAGACAACGTCAACGGCAAAGCTGGCAGGGCTTTTGAAAAAGCAGGGAAAAAAAACGCTTCTGGTTGCCTGTGATGTTTATCGTCCGGCAGCAGTAAAGCAGCTTCAGGTGGTCGGCGCTCAGCAAAAGGTCGATGTTTTTGAGATGGGCACACAAACAAGTCCGGTTGAGATTGCAGCGGCAGCGCTGGAACACGCGAAAAAGAACCGATATGACCTGATGATCGTCGATACGGCGGGGCGTTTGCATATTGATGAGGAAATGATGCAGGAGCTGGTGCAGATTAAAGAGAAGCTGGCGCCGCAGGAGATTTTACTGACGATCGACGCGATGGCAGGTCAAGATGCCGTCAATGTAGCGGAGCGCTTTCATCAGCTTTTAGACATTACCGGCGTAATCCTGACAAAGATGGACGGCGACACCAGAGGCGGGGCGGCGCTTTCAGTCAAGGCGGTCACGCAAAGACCAATCAAATTTGTCGGTGTGGGTGAGAAATTGTCGGATTTAGAGGTTTTTCATGCCGACCGCATGGCCTCCCGTATTTTGGGAATGGGCGATATACTGACGCTGATTGAAAAAGCCAGTGCCAATGTGGATGAAGAAAAAGCCAAAGAAATGGAGCGCAAGCTTCGCAAGGCGGAGTTTAACTTTGAAGATTTCCTTGACCAAATGAAGCAGATGCGCAATATGGGGCCGCTGACGGAGCTTTTGGCAATGCTGCCGGGCGTATCGGGGCAGCTTAAGGATATTGAGATTGACGAATCGGGAATCGCGCGAATGGAGGCAATGATTTTGTCCATGACGCCGGAGGAGCGTCGGGATCCCTCGATTCTCAATCCTTCCAGAAAACACCGAATTGCCAAAGGTTCTGGCAATCAGATTCAGGATGTCAATCGCTTTATCAAACAGTTTGAGGAAAGTAAGAAGATGATGAAGCAAATGTCGGGCATGATGAAGGGCGGCAAAAAGAAAAAAGGAATGTTCAATATGCCGTTTTTTAAATGATCAGAGATATGGCAGCAAGGCGGAGATTCCGGCGGTTCTTGTTTGAGAATTCCGGAGGCCTATCGCTGTGATCAGGCTCACCTGCAAGTGTAGCGCATTCGTAAATCAGCAAATCTCCCTTTGGGATTTGAATAGATTATAGAAAGAATAGGAGGTGAAAACAATGGCAGTAAAGATGAGATTAAAGAGAATGGGCGCAAAAAAGGCTCCTTTTTATAGAATTGTAGTTGCAGATTCTAGATCTCCTCGTGACGGGAAATTTATCGAACAGGTGGGCTACTATGACCCGACAAAGAATCCTTCGGAATTCAAAATTGATGAAGAAATTGCGAAGAAATGGTTGTCTACAGGCGCACAGCCTTCCGATACCGTTCGTAAATTACTTAAGATTGCAGGGATTGTTGACTAAGTAAGATTCGTCAACGTAGGAGGAAAAAATGAAAGAACTAGTTGAATTAATCGCTAAATCATTAGTGGATAATCCGGATGCCGTAGAGGTAAATGAAGTGGAAGGTGAAAAGTCGACCATTATTGAGCTGAAGGTAGCCCAAGAGGATATGGGTAAGGTAATCGGCAAGCAGGGCAGAATTGCAAAGGCAATCCGCACTGTTGTAAAAGCAGCGGCAATTAAATCGGATAAAAGGGTCGTAGTAGAGATTCTTTAAAAATAAAAAGCCGGCAATCTTTGATCCCAAAGAAGGCCGGCTTTTCCTTTCGAGAAAAGCCGCGAAATGTGCAGGCAAGACAAAGTTATTATGGTGGTTTGATGAGCTATTTATCCCAAAGAAAAAACCGAGGTCGAAATAACTATATAAAACAAAAGAGATTTCCATATGATGGAAGAGTAACTTCTAAGGGAGAAAAAGAGCAGCAAGACCTTTTGGATGATTGAAAAATTGTCATTTAATCGGCGTATAAGAAGCGGCAAAGAGGAAAATGAAATGACTAGATCTGCGAAAAAGCAGATCAGGTGAAAGAGCTGCTACAGGATTAAAACGGTTCGCGCCTAAGGGAAAAATCAAGGTAGGAACAAAGGGCTACGTATACAGGGCGCTACCATTTAACTGGAGGGAGAGGTTGCAAAAGGGAGAATGAAACGACCAGCTTTGCCGAGGAAAGAGGTAGGAGTGAGGTAAGGCCAAGGTATGTCAGGCGACTTGAAAAGAGCAAGAGCAAAGAAGGAATGCGGATAAGGCGAAGATACGGATATGCGGCCAGTAAGGCCAGAAGGAGAAAAGCATATGGCGAAGGATTTTGTATGGCATGAGCTATACGATTTAATGGAAGAGGATCGCTGCCCGGTATGCGGTTTGATCGAAAAAAGAATTCGGCAGGCGATGGATCGGTTTTTGTTTGACAGTGTCAATGACAGAGGATTGCGAAAAAAAATCGCCGATGCTCACGGCTTTTGTAATTTTCATGCCCACAAGCTGAAGGAAATGGGCGATCCTTTGGCGCATGCAATCCTTTATACTGATTTTTTAGAGCAATTATCTATGGAAATAAAGCAGAGCAAGCCGAAAAAAATGCGTGCTTATTTGCAAAGGGAGGCTTGTCTGTTTTGCGAGAACGCCCAAACCGGAGAAAAAAGCTATATTCCTGTTATGCTGGAGGGCTTTGCGGACGCTGATTTTACGGCAAAGTATGAAAAGAGCGGGCTGCTTTGCGCCGCTCATTTGGTCATGCTCTTAGAAAAATGCAAATGGAGGCCGGAGCTTGCCCGAAAAATTACAGAAATCAATGACCGAAAATATCGGCATATCATAGAGGTTTTGGCAGAGATTAAGCGCAAAAACGACTACCAGAACCAGCATGAGCCATGGACAGACGAAGAAAAAGAAATGTGGAGAAAGGTAGTGTCTGTCATGAATGATCCTTCCGGTATTCGCAAGTAGGAAAATTTCCGGTGGAAAATAAAATACTGTGTATTGCTTTAAGATGGATTACAGAAAGCTATTTATGATGAAATTATGGAGAAGAAATAATAGAGAGGCTTGGGAATACAAAAGGGATAGAAGGCGAAAGCATACAATGGAATAAAGGAATTGGAATGTTAAAAATACGGAGTATAGAAGATGAAGCGGGTGGAGGAATTCATAACCGGCATTTGGAAATGGTGTATAATAATTTTATTTAAAAAGAGCTTGAAATCAGCTTTCAACTGCTGATTTTAAGCTCTTTGACATTTAGCGGGAATATGGTAGCAGTCAAAGATAAGAGTGACTTTGCCTAGCGGCGAGGACTTAAAATGCCGACAATGGCGCAAAGAAGCGCTCCAATTGGGAAAACAATCCATCCCGGATTCCACATTTGAAAAATAATTCCCAAAACTAAAAATGCGATGGTAGCTAAAAGCATAATAACTCCGCAGATTCGTCCAGCAAGGTTGCTGCTGTTTGAAAAAGACGAATAGCTGTTTTCGTGATAGCCGCGGTAGGAAGGGGAAGAATTCTGCTCCAAAAGAGAATCCGAATCTTTAAAATATTCAAAGTAGGCTAAATAATTTTCTTGACGGCTAAGCGCTAAAATCATCTGCTTTAGGCTACTGTATTTCATACCGGCGATAATAAAGGTGGTTACGCCAATAGCAACCGGCAGGACGAAGCTGGAGACGACTGCTGCTTCGCTGCTTGAAAGAGAAGAAACCAGACCGCTGCCAAAGGGGGCTAAGATACAGCAGAAAACGCCAAACGCAATAAGGAGACGAAATTTACCATGGTAGTTTTGAAATTCGTCCATATACGCTTGCAAGCGTGGAGAGGGTTCCTTTGCGGGGGAAGCGGCCGGAGATGCGGTTCGTTCGATATCAAAATCCGGAAGCAGCTCTTTCATTTGCCCGAATTCAGCAACGACCCTTCCGAAAGCGAGATCTTCCGGCAGTCCTTGATGTAGATAGCCTTCGTATTTGTTTTGCATGCTGTCTAAAATTTGGTCTTTTAAACGAGCGTTTTCTTCCGTTTTGGGCAGTGCGAAAAATAAATTATTGACATGATTGACTATTTTGTTCATATTCTGTCTCCTTAAAAAACTCATTGATAATTTCCTTGGTATCCGTCCATTCTCTGGATTTTTCGTTTAAAAATTGTTTGCCAATAGTGGACAAGCGGTAATAGGTTCGAGATCTGCCAAAGGTTTCCTTTCCTTCATAGGAGAGGATAAGTCCGTTTTTTTCCAGTCGATTTAGTGCCGAATATAGGGTAGCCTCTTTGATTTGATACTTTCCCTTGGATTTTTTAGTAATCTGATCAGAAATCATATAACCGTAGTTATCGCCGGTCGAAAGCAATAAACAAATAATAATATCATGGTATCCACGCATGATATCGCTTGAAATCATGGCTTCGCCTCCTTTCTATCTCTGCGCGGGCAGAGCCTGAGCTTTTCTGCTTGTAGTTGCGTTCATTGCTTGAGAGGATTTAATTACTCTACCTGATAGAGTAAATAGAGTATAGCATAATTACTCTATCAGGTCAAGTAATTTTTGGAAATAAAAGGTAAAACGATGGACAAGAGCTTTCGCATTATTCGTTCAAGACACAGCGCATCTTGAATGGAGCTTTCCTTTTTGCTTTTGGAAGGAGGATAAAGGGAGATATCACTTGTATGTTGGCAAGAATTTCCGCCCATTTCATGGGAGAAATTTTAGAGAAAAGGAACCCCTTATGCGCTTAGCTAGAAGCTCTGCCGATTCAAGGAAAGAAGCTCTTTGGAAAAAAAGAAATAGCACCTGCGAATTTGACCAGAAGTTCTGCTGACTTAAGGAAAGAAATTTTTAGAGAAAATGCCCCTTATGAGCTGAGCTTAGCCAGAAGCTCTGTCAGTTCAAGGGAAGGAGCTTTTTTGGAGAAAGAGAAATAAAAAAGAGCGTTCGCAGGTTGTATATAACCTGCGGACGCTCATGCGCACTATGCATCAATTCTGTTAAATAGAGAGTAAACGCTTAATTTACTATCTTCCGGTAAATCTGCTCAGTTGGCTCGATTTTTTTCTGGCCGGTTATTTCGTAAATATCCTGAAGGACAATCTTGCGGTTGTATGCTCCAACATATTTTTCAAAGGTAATCGTATAGACCTTGCCAGAGCCGCTGATAGTAAAGTCAGTGTCTTCTTGGGGTTGATTGTTTTCTATATTATTAAATACCTTCACCGTATCCTTATTGACGCCCTTTACCTCTGTATTAAAGGTAATAACAACAGAGTAGGCAAGATAGTCTTTATAGTTGGTAGTATTCCATTCAATCACCTTCGGCTGGATTGCCTCTGGAACAGGAGTTGTCGGCGTTGCTGGCGTAGTGGGAGTCGGAGGCGTTACCGGTGTAGTCGGAGTTGAAGGAACTGTGGTTACGGCAAACGGAATCACATGTGTTTTTTGAGCGCTCAAACGCTTTCTGGTATAAGGCTCATATAAATTGGTGCTTAAGGTCACCGTCAGAGGCCCTTTCGGCAGGTAGCCTCCACGCCAGTAAAAAGTGGCAACGGCGGAAGAATAGGTCAAGCCGAATTTGTCGTTGGGAACCCTTGTTCCATCTTGTTCGGTCAGCCAAACATTCTGTTGATTGACCCCCTCCACATTTTTGTAGAAAATCAGCTTGAACCCATTGTTCTCCAAGCGGATTTCCTTTACTGCGGGTTCGTCGGGATTATCGAAGGTGACCTCGGTTCTTTCCCATTTTGACATTGGAGTATTGGAGCTGGTGTCGATTAAGCCGGTATAATCAATTACAATTCGTTTGCCATGCAGATCCGGCACATTTAGCACCAAGGTAAGATCCGTGCCGCCGGATATAATGCGATATTGATTTTCGGTCAGGAGCGTGGAGCCATCTACATAGATTTTAAAATTGCTTTTTTGCGGATTGGACACGAGGCGCTCAAAGGTCATAACGATTTCGTTAAAGCCATATGCGCGAGTGCGGATATTAACTAGCTTTGGCTCTGGTCCGGTGGTAACATTGCTGATTACCGGCGGATTAGAAGTGTTAGGAGCCGTTGGAACTGCTGGAGCCGTTGGAACTGCCGGAGCCGTTGGAACCGCCGGAACTGCCGGAACCGTCGCGGTTGTTGAAGGAGCCTGTCTTTCGTCCAAGATTGCCATTAGAGTGGTTGTCCGATCCTTCGGAACAACTTGCAGTGTGTTGAACATAACCAAAAAGGCTTCACCGCGAATAATATTTTGTCCTTCCGCAGAAGATACGGCGTTTGTCAGACCGAGGTTTGTCGAGTCGCCCATAATGTCATTAACGGTCCAATCTGCCGGATAGCCCAACACCCGCAGCATATAGGTCAAAAATGCCTTTGTGGAAACGGGCTGACCCAAGCCGAAGGTAGTGGCGTTTAAGCCGGTTGTCCAGTTGCGGCCTCTGGCATAGGCGATATACGGCGCATAAAAGCTGTCGGCGGGCACATCCTGAAAACCGGAGGGCAATAAATAGGCCTTGGCAAAAGCCTCTTCGCCCATCAGGCGGGCGATGATAACAAGCGCTTGTTCTCTGGTCAGCAGCTCGCCTGTGGCAAAATTTCCCCGAGCGTCGCCGGTGATTACATTTTTGGAATGCAGAAATTCAGCGGCCTGTTGATGAATGGAGCTGCTGGCGGAGGCATACAGCGGAAGCTGCATGATGCCAAGGACGACGGCAACTGCCAGACAATACGGAATTAGTGATTTTAATGTTTTTTTCATATTCTCCTCCTGTATTTATATATTTTCTCTATATTTTTATTTCGGTTTTTTGGCTTTATTGGCAAGAAAAAAGAAAGCTAAATGTATATTATCCGCGCCGCTTCTTTCTAGGGATTTCCATCTAAAAGCACGGCGTGGATATTTCCTTTGATAATGGGATGAGGGCAGGCATTTTGCCTCATCAGGTAATTTTTTGTGTGGGATATGCCAGTTTATTGCTGCGGCATATTTGGATTTGTCGGAGCTGTCGGAGTCGTTGGAGCTGCTGGAGCTTCCGGTTGAGCATAGCCTTGAGTCGGCTGCTGCGGTTGCTGCGGAGCATAGCCTTGGCTTGGATAAGGATTTTGATTATAGCCCTGTTGATAATACTGATTCGGATCATAGCCGGGTTGAGGCTGTTGCTGATAGGGGGCTTGACCGTAATTGTAGCCGGGATACTGGTAATTGGGCTGCTGCGGTACATTGGCGGCAACCTCTTTTTTCAGTGCGTCTGTACTGTTAATAATACCAGTCAACTCTTGATCCGGATTTGCCAGCTTAAAGGTGTATTCATACATACGGAAGATGACCAGCGCCAGCTCAAAAAGAATACGAAGCACAAAGGGCATAGCGATAAAGCTTACCAGAGCGACAAAGGACGAACCGAGCCCGCCGAAGGCTATGGCAAAAAGTCCGGCGATCATTTGCCAGAAATATTTGATGGCAAATGCAATCACCAGCACCGGATATAGGATCTTAAGAATTGCCGGGGTAACTAGAGTTTCAAAATTTAAAAATTTTTTCATACTTTCCTCCTCTTATGTCATTGTTATGTTGTTTTATGATTTTTTACGAGCTATTTCCTTGCCTGATGTCATTATTTTACTGTATAGCGAAGGAAAAAGCAAGTAAAATAATAGGGAATATCCGCCTTACATCAGGAGTTTAGTGGATATTCCTTGAAATCTGTCCTCTTTCTTAGTATAATAAAGCAAGTGAAATCTTTCCTTGATTACGGTTAAAAATGCTTGTGCCGAGAACTTTAAGAGAACGATTGCAGAAAGCCACGAAAATGGGCGGCGGCCTTTATTAGCGGGGCGAGATGGGCATTTTTTTGGAAAAAATTGTTTGGATAAGCAGGGAAGACGGAAAAGGCTGGCTTTTTAATTAAAGCGGCGGAGAAAAGAGGGAATTGTGAAAAAGCTTTGGATTTATATAAAACCGAAAATGAGGGCAATTATCTTCGGCTTTACCGTCAAATTTATCGGCACGGTGGTCGAGCTTTTGCTGCCGTGGATTTTGGCGATTATTTTGAATCGCTATGCTTCGGCGAAGGACTGGGATATGACATGGCGGCTGGGCATTTTGATGCTTTTTTGCTCCCTCTTTGCCTTGGGGGCGAATGTGTTTGCCAATCGTCTGGCCACAAAAACTGCCCGAGATATCACATATCGGCTGCGGCAGGAGCTGTTTGAAAAGGCGCTTCGTTTATCCTGCCGTCAGACCGATGAGTTTACTGTACCTTCCTTGATTTCCCGTTTGACCAGCGATACCTATAATGTTTATCGTTTAATTGACCGAATGCAGAGAATAGGCGTAAGAGCGCCGATTATGCTGATTGGAGGGGTTACAATTACCATGCTCATTGAGCCGGTGCTTACTCTGGTGCTTTTGGCAGTATCCCCGTTGTTGATTATAGTAGTTTGGCAGGTTTCCCGACATGGCACCAAACGCTATGAAAGAACGCAGGCGGTTTTAGATCAGCTGATTCGCCGCGCACAGGAAAGCATGGCGGGAATTCGGGTGATCAAAGCTCTGTCCAAAACCGAATATGAGAAAGCCAGTTTTGAAGAAAATAATCGCGAGGTGGTGCAAACAGAAAAAAGCGCGACGCTTTTGATGAACGTCACCGGTCCGGTGATGAATTTTTTGCTGAATACGGCGCTGACATTGGTGGTAGTAGTCGGAGCCTATCGAGTAAGCAAAGGCTTGGCGCAGACCGGTACGATTATTGCTTTTTTAAGCTATTTTACTTTGATTCTGATGGCACTGATGGCGGTTTCCCGATTGTTTATGATGTATTCAAAGGGAGCGGCTAGCGCACATCGTATTGCCGAGGTGCTACAGGCGGAGCCGGAGGCGTTTGAAGGGAAAAAAGACGAAGCAGGAGAGGAGTATCATGTTTGCTTTGAGAAGGTAAGTTTTTCTTATGACGGGGTGCGAAATAATCTGACGGAAATCAGCTTTGTTCTAGGGCGGGGGCAGACTCTGGGAATTATCGGCGCGACCGGCAGCGGAAAGAGTACCCTGCTCCAGCTGCTTCTGCGCTTTTATTTGCCGCAGAGCGGAAAAATTCGGATTTTTGGGCAAGATATTCAAAGCATGTCGGCGGAGGAGCTGTATCGGCAGTTTGGCGTTGCCCTGCAAAATGACTTTCTCTATGCGGCGGCGATAAGAGATAATATTTGTCTGGGCAGAGAGATTGATAAGGATGCCCTAGCGAGAGCGATAGAAACGGCGCAGGCTGAGTTTATAGACGAGAAGGAGGGCGGCTTGGAGTATGTGATTGCTTCCAAGGGGCAGGATATCAGCGGAGGGCAAAAACAAAGGCTTTTGCTGGCAAGAGCTTTGGCGGGAAGGCCGCAGATTCTTCTGCTGGACGATAGCTCGTCGGCGCTGGATTATAAAACAGATGCCAGTCTACGGGCAGCGCTGGTTAAGGATTTTTCTGATACGACCAAAATTATTGTAGCGCAGCGGGTCAGCTCAATCAAGGAGGCCGATCAGATTCTGGTGCTGGAGGAAGGCAGACTTATCGGCAAAGGCACGCATCAGGAGCTTCTTAAAAGCTGTACTTATTATCGCGACATTGCCGCAATTCAGATGGGGGAGGTGGAATAATGCAGAAAAAAGTGACACCCTCTGGTGGAAAAGGCAAGGAATCTTTTGGAAAGCCGAGTCAGCCAAGAAGCCTGCTTTTGAAGCGGTTATGGCATTATCTGGCTCAGTATAAATGGCTTTTGGCTTTGACGATTGGCTTGACAATTGTCAGCAACCTGTTGGCATTGTTTGGCCCTAAGCTGTCGGGCTATGCCATCGACGCGATCGGAACGGGCAAGGGACAGGTTGATTTTGCAGCAGTATTTTACTATGCTAGCTGGATGTTGGTGTTTTATTTTACGGCGGCGGTACTAAGCTATGTGCTGGCGGCGCTGATGGTTTATATCAGCCGCAACATTGTGTATCAAATGAGAAAGGATGTATACGAGCATTTAATGCGCCTGCCGGTCAGCTTTTTTGACCGGCATCTGGCGGGGGATATTTTGAGTACACTGTCCTATGATATTGATGTGATCAACGCTTCGCTGTCCGGTGATTTTGTTCAGATCATCGCCAGTATGGTGACGGTTTTGGGCTCGCTGGTGATGATGCTGATGATTTCACCGCAGCTGGTGCTGGTTTTTGCCGTAACCATTCCGCTGTCCTTTCTGCTTACCAATTACCGTTCGCGCAAGGTGCGCCCAAAATATCGCCGGCGTTCGCAGAAGCTGGGAGAGATGAACGCCTATGTTGAGGAAATTGCGATCGGAAGCAAGACCATCAAAGCATATCATCGTGAGGAATATTTTATTTCCGCTTTTGAGAAACTGAACCGAGAGGCCAGTGATATGAATTATGAAGCGGAGGCGTATTCTAGCTCGATTGGACCGTCAGTTACTTTTATCAATAATGTTTCTCTGGCGCTGATTAGTATGTTTGGTGCAATGCTTTATATGAATGGAAGCATTTCCATTGGAAATGTATCGTCCTTTGTTTTGTATTCTCGTAAATTTTCTGGTCCAATCAATGAACTTGCTAATTTGCTTGCCGATTTGCAATCGGCTTTAGCAGCAGCAGAAAGGCTTTTCCATCTGCTGGATGAAAAGCCGGAGGCGCCAGATTGCGAAGATGCGGAGGATTTGCTCGTAACGTCAGGAGAAATCAAGCTGCGCGAGGTAGTCTTTGGCTATGATGACCGACCGGTGCTGAAAAAGGTTGATTTGACGGCGCAGGCCGGTCAAACGATTGCCATTGTCGGGCAGACCGGTTCGGGTAAGACGACGATCATTAATTTACTGATGCGCTTTTATGATATTGATTCGGGCAGCATCAGCATTGACGGAAAGGAGCTGTGCAAAATTTCACGCAGCAGCCTGCGCAAGGCATTTTCCATGGTCTTACAGGATACTTGGCTTTTTTCCGGCACGATTTTTGAAAATTTGGCATATGGCAGAGAAAATGTCAGCATGGAGGAGGTGAAGGCGGCGGCCAAGGCGGCTAGGATTGACAGCTTTATTGAGGCCTTGCCGCAAGGCTATGAAACGGTTTTGAAGGATGGCGGCAGTAGTATTTCTAAGGGGCAGAAGCAGCTTTTGACGATTGCCAGAGCGATGCTGCTGGATGCGCCGATGCTGATTTTGGATGAGGCGACGTCGAATGTCGATACCCAGACGGAAATACAGATTCAGGAGGCTATGCTTCATTTGATGCGCTCGCGCACCTGTATTGTTATTGCGCATCGCCTGTCTACCATTAAAAATGCCGATCGCATCATTGTTTTGCGGGAGGGCAGGGTTGTCGAAAGCGGCACACATCAGGAGCTGCTGCAAAAGGGCGGATATTATAAAGAAATGTATCAGGCGCAGTTTGAAGCAGCGCAGTAGAGAGGGGCAGGAAAATTAAAATAAAGAGCAGGAGAGGAGAAGGCGTTTTGTTTACGGCTTTGGCAAGTGGAGGGCAAGGAAAAAGAGAAGTAAAAGCTGTAAGGAGTTGGCAATTCTGAAACAAATTTAGGCGGCCGGTAAAGGAAGGAATCAAAGGATTCCTTCCGCTCCAGTGCGAAAAAGAGAAGGGAAGGGGGTCTGGCTTTTTTCTTTTTTTTGTGTTAAAATACTATCGATTTTTTTATCAAAGAGATGGGAGAAAACAGAGCAAGGCTATGCTCTGACGGAAGCGCTGGAGAAAAGCGGCAGGAAGCAGAGAGAAAATTTGTCGGACGGCAAAGCGCTTAAGCTGTCGAGGCATAGAAAATGACGCATATCAAAGGAGGAATCATGGCAAAAAAACAATTTATTTTAATCATGACAGACAGTCAAAGACGAGATATGATCAGCAAATGCAATGAACGCGGCGAAAACATGCACACTCCCAGTCTGGATCGGCTGTGTGAGGAGGGGCTTAGCTTTCGATCGGCATATACGACGCAGCCGGTTTGCGGGCCAGCCAGAGCGGGTCTTTTTACCGGCACCTACCCTCATACCAATGGGATGCTGGGCAACTGCATGGGACTATCGCAGAAAAGCCTGACCATCGGGCAGAGGCTAAGCAGTCAGGGAATTCATACTGCTTATATCGGCAAATGGCATTTGGACGGCGGGGATTATTTTGGTGATGGAATTTGTCCGGAGGGCTGGGATAAGGACTATTGGTATGATATGCGTAATTATTTGGATGAGCTGAACGATCAGGATAAGATGCGCTCCCGTTCCTTTGCTACTGCGCTGGAGGGCGAAGGGATTGACGAGAGCTTTACCTTTGGCTGGCGCTGCACACAAAAGGCGATTGACTTTATTCAAAAGCATAAGGACGAGGATTATTTTTTGGTTTTATCCTATGATGAGCCGCATCACCCGTTCTTGGCGCCCAAGCATTTTTTTGAGCCCTTTGATCAGCCATACCTGGAAAAGCCGAATCAGGATATGGACTTTGACAGCCTGCCGGAGCATATTCGTATCTGGCATCAAAAGCATATTGAGCAGGGCGCTGATAATCGGGCAGTGGGTCTGCTGGGTTCCAATTCCTTTATCGACTCGCAGATCGGCAGAGTGCTGGCGGCGGCGGAGCGCGAGGCAGAGGATGCATTTATTCTCTATACCTCAGATCATGGCGAATCGGTCGGATCTCATGGTATTTTTTCCAAAGGGCCAGCGATGTATGAGGAAATTGTCAATATTCCCTTCATCGTCAAATGGAAGGATCGGATCAAAGCGGGGCAGGTGACCGAGCTGCCAGCTTCGCATATTGATGTTGTGCCGACAATTTTGGATTTTTATGGTCTGCCGGTGCCGAAAACGCTGGAGGGGGAAAGTCTGCTGAAGGACTTTACGGCGGCGGATATCACCGAGCGTCAGGAGGGAAGGTCGGTATTTATTGAGTTTAACCGCTACGAGGTAGATCATGACGGCTTTGGCGGTTTTCAACCGATTCGCTGCGCGGTAAAGGGAAAATGGAAATTGGTGCTTAATCTGCTGACACAAGATGAGCTTTATCATCTGGAAAGCGACCCGAATGAAATGCACAATCTAATTGACGATCTGTCTGCCGAGGGGATTCGGAACGAATTGCATGAAGCGATTTTGGATTGGCAGAACCAGACCAGAGATCCTCTGCGCGGCTATTATTGGGAAAAAAGACCATGGCGCAGGGAACGCCAAAATGTCAATTGGAACTGCGGCGGCTATTCCCGCAGCCGTTATCGCGAAGAAGGAGAGGTAAATGAAATCGGCTACAGCAGCGGTGTGCCGATTACGGAGGAAACTCGCCTTCGCAGGTATTGGAGCTAGAACAACAGGATACAGAAGCTTTATCGCGGGCAGTCAACGACTGCCCGCTGTTATGGGAAAAGCAGGAAGTCCAGTCAGGTTTCCTCCGGCAGAGCTGCGACAAGGGGGGGGGGCTTTGGCAAATATTAATCTTTCATTAAAATGGTTAAAAAGCGAAAAAATAACTTGCATAAATGAGAGGGCTATGAGAGAATCAATAAAAACAGGAGGAATGGAATGAAAAAACATAGAGCGACGATTATTTTAACGATTTTCTTGATTCTGTCCTTAGCGGTTGCCGGATTTTTTGCATGGAACTATTTTACTATGAAGCAGGAGAAGATAACGGAAAACCCGTTGGACTTAGGAACTCTTTATGCAGAATACAATGAAGAAAAGCTTTTGACTGTATTGGCAGGAGAGGTGATGACCTTGAGAAACCCCGCCAAGAAAATTGGTGATAACTTTTATTTGCCACTGGAGCTGGTGCTGAATTTAACGGACTCTCTCTATTATGACGAAGCAGAGAAAACTTTGACTTATACGGATAATCGAGATGTCATTCGGCTTAAACCAGGGGAAAAAACGTATGATTACAATGGGGAATCCGTCGAGCTGCAAATCAGTCTGGAGGAAATCAATGGAGTTCCCTATCTGCCGACGGCGCTGGTTGCCAAATTTGCTAATTTTCGGCTGTCATACAATGAGAAATACCATATCCTGACCATAGACGATCCGCAAAAGCCGCTGTCGATGGGAGCAATCGAATTTAACGCTGAGGAGGAAGGTAAAAAACAGGCAGAGCCGAAGGAATATTTTTATAATGCCGTTCCGAAGGAGGGCGAAGCAGCATATTACTACTATCAGGTTTATGCGGGTATGACCTTCGTGCTTTTGGAGGAAAGCGGAGATTACTATAAGGTACGCAGTCATGAGGGCTTTGTCGGCTTTGTAAAAAAATCAATTATCGGAACAATTGAGCAGATTCTGGAATCAAATACCATTGATCCGGATGCTCCGGTTAGCTCCGCAGCCTTGTCCGGCAAGGTCAATCTGGTTTGGCATCAGGTGTTTAATATGACGGCCAATGGATCGCTTCAGGAAAAAATGGCGGCAACGCAAGGCGTCAATGTAATCAGCCCGACATGGTTTCACATTACCGATACGGAGGGAGCGGTTTCCTCGCTGGCGGATATTTCCTATGTGCGCTGGGCGCATCAAAACGGCTACAAGGTCTGGCCGCTGTTCAGCAATTCCTTTGATAAGGCAATCACTCATGCGGTGCTTTCCAGCACAGCTAAGCGGGAGAAGGTAATTCGTCAGATTCTTGGTTTTGTGGATTTATATGAGCTGGACGGAATCAATATTGACTTTGAAGAAGTGCCAAAGGAGGACGGTCCGGCATTTGTTCAGTTCGTCAAGGAGATTTCTCTGCTTTTAAAGCAAAAGGGCGTGACAGTTTCTGTGGATATGTATGTGCCGAAGCCGTGGACAGAGCATTACGGCAGAGCGGAAATTGGGAAATATATTGATTATCTGATTATCATGGGCTATGATGAGCATTGGAGCACCTCGCCCAAAAGCGGCTCCGTTGCTTCGATTAATTTTGTGCGGGAGGGGGTTGTCGATACCTTGGCATCCGTTCCTGCCGATAAGGTTATTTTGGGCATTCCCTTTTATACCAGATTATGGCAGGAAACAGGGAGCAGCGATAACCCGAAGGTCAGTTCCAAGGCATACGGCATGGGCTACGGCAAGCAGCTGATGATTGATAAGGGCGCTAGGATTGAGTGGAATGAGGAGGTCGCTCAATACTATGCCGAGTATAAGGAGGGCGACAGTACCTTTAAAATGTGGATTGAGGATCAGCGCTCACTGGAGCAGAAGCTGAATGTTGCTACGGGCTATCGTTTGGCGGGGATTGCCGGCTGGAAGCTGGGTCTGGAAAGTGCGGAAGCTTGGGAAGCAATCCGTCAATATTTAAAGCAATAAACAAAAAAATACCGGATAGTTCTATGCCGGTATTTTTGTGCGATTAAAACGGATATGCTTCAAGCCGCCGGCGAATCGCATGGGAAAAGGAAAATAGTTGAAATGAAAACAATAGTGATAGAAATTGATGAAAATAAATTGCAGCGGGAACATATCCGGCAGGCAGCAGAGTTTTTGAGGCAGGGCAAGTTAGTGGCTTTTCCAACGGAAACGGTATACGGGATTGGAGCCAATGCGCTGTCGGCCTCAGCGGCAGCCAATATTTATAAGGCCAAGGGGAGGCCGAGCGACAATCCTTTGATCGTGCATCTGGCGGAATGGAAGGAGGTATCGGACTATGCTCAAAATATTGGAGAAAAGGCGGAGCGGCTGGCGGAGGCGTTTTGTCCGGGGCCTTTGACCATGATTTTTCAAAAAAAAGAAAATATTCCAGAGGAAATTACTGGCGGACGGGATACCGTTGGCATCCGGATTCCTAGACATCCGGTTGCCCATGCGATTTTGAAGGAATGCGGACTGCCGATAGCAGCGCCTAGCGCCAATATTTCCGGCAAGCCCAGTCCAACGGGATTTGCACATGTTGCGGAGGATCTCGATGGCAGAGTGGATATGATCGTGCGCTCCGGCTCGGCGGAGGTGGGATTAGAATCAACAGTAATTGATATGACCGGTCAAATTCCGGTAATATTAAGGCCGGGAGCAATTACGCAGGAGATGATAGAAAAAGTTATCGGTGAAGTCCGAATGAATCGGGGCGACTTAGAGGAAGGCGAGATTCCGATAGCGCCGGGAATGAAATATCGGCATTATGCGCCGGAGGGCAAGCTTTTTTTGCTTTCCCAGAGGAGCTTTGAAGAAGCCCTAGCGGAGCTGAGAGCCTGTCTGGAAAAAGCCGAAAAGCAGGGGAAAAAGGCGGCGGCACTTGTTCCGGCGGAGTATGCCGAGCAGCTTCCCGAATACATTTGCTTTTCGCTGGGAAAGGCGGGAAATTTATCGGAAATTGCCAGTCATCTATTTGAAGGCTTACGATTTATGGATATGAACGGGATTGAGGAGATCTTTGCGCTGTCTTGCTCGGAAGAAGGGATTGGGGCTGCGATTATGAACCGCTTACGCAAGGCGGCGGGGAAATGACTTGAAAATGATTCGTGAAGCAGAGGAAGGCCTTTTTGAAGCAGAAGCAAGAAGCAGGAAAATTCCTTCTTTTTGGTTCTATCCTACAAAAAAATATTCCCAAATTTGTGAAATTAGGTTATAATATAGAGAACAAAGAAAGGAGGAGGAAATGATTGTAATTGGCTCGGATCATGGCGGTTTTGCTTTAAAGCAGGAGATTTTAGAATTTTTGCGGCAGAACGGCTATGAATATCAAGATATCGGTATTTACGAGGAAATGGCAGCAGACTATCCTGATATTGCCCAAAAGGCGGCGGAAATGATTTTGCGCGGAGAAGCGGAAAAAGGGATATTGATTTGCGGCACTGGAATCGGCATTTCCATTACTGCCAATCGCTATGCGGGGATTCGCGCTGCCCTATGTCATGACTGCTTTTCGGCGGAAGCTACTAGATTGCACAACGACGCCAATATATTGGCGATGGGAGGCAGAGTAATCGGCGGCGAGCTGGCCAAAAAAATTACACAGACCTTTTTGACTACTCCGTTTTCGGAGGAGGACAGGCATAAGCGCCGAATAGCGAAAACCTGCTTCGGGCAGGAGCTGTCGGCAGAGAAATAAATACCTCGCCCCGGCGATGCTTGGAGGGAACACTTCAGCGCTTTGAGAAAAGCGCCGGGTTTCGGCGGGAAAGCGTTTGAGCAGAAAAGCTATGCAAAAGCAGCTTTGCTTCTGTTTTTAAGAAAGGACAGAGAGGGCTGAGCAAATAATAAGACGAAATTAACCGGAATGTGGAAGGAGCAGAAAATGTCAAATGTATTTGTTATGGATCACCCATTAATTCAGCATAAAATCGGGATTTTAAGAAGAATCGAAACCGGACCGAAGGAATTTAGAGAGCTGGTCAGTGAAATAGCAATGCTGATGTCCTATGAGGCTACTAGAAATCTTCCTCTGGAAGAAATTGAAATAGAAACCCCGATTGCCAAAACCAGAGTGAAACAAATCGAAGGACGACATTTGGGTATTGTTCCTATTCTAAGAGCGGGATTGGGCATGGTAGATGCGCTGCTGACGCTGGTTCCGACGGCCAAGGTCGGCCATATCGGGCTCTATCGGGATCCCCAATCCTTGAAGCCTGTAGAGTATTACTGCAAGCTTCCCAGTGATGTCAGCGAAAGGGATATGTTTGTGCTGGATCCGATGCTGGCGACCGGTGGTTCGGCCATTGCGGCGATTGATTTTTTAAAGAAAAAGGGAGTGACTAAGCTTCATTTTTTATGTATTATTGCGGCTCCGGAGGGAGTTAAGGCACTGGAGGAGGCGCATCCGGACGTGCCGATCTATATTGGCGCGCTGGATGAAAAATTAAATGATCATGCATACATTGTTCCGGGATTGGGAGATGCGGGAGATCGCCTGTTCGGAACGAAATAAATGGAGGAAACAGTGGCATTTTTTCAGATTATAACAGAGTATTACCCGTACATTATTGCATTCTTACTGGCGTTTGTATTATCGCTGGCAACGACGCCGATCAGTATGAAGATTGCTTTTAAGGTTGGAGCGTTGGATAAGCCAAAAAAAAGAGGGATGCATACCAAGGTTATGCCGAGAGCAGGCGGTTTAGCTATTTTTACCGGTTTTTCGGTGGCAGTGCTTTTTCTGCTTCACAATGTGCCGGAAAATCAGCAGCAGACGATTTGGGGACTTTTGGCGGGAGCGCTGCTGATTACCGTGCTGGGCTTTTTTGATGATATCTATGGTCTGCGGCCGCGCACCAGAATTGTGGTTCAGCTTTTGGCGGCGCTGATTGCTGTAGCGACCGGAACGCAAATTACCGATATCACGGCGCCCTTTTTCGGCAAGATTAATTTTGGAATATTCAGCAATGTAATCACTATTTTCTGGATTATTGGTGTAACCAATGCCGTAAATTTATTGGATGGCTTAGATGGGCTGGCAACGGGAGTCGCCTCAATTGCTTCGGGAACCCTGATGATTATTGCTGTTTTATTTGGTGATCCGCTTTTGGCTGGGCTGCCGATTCTTTTAACGGCGGCGTTGGCGGGAAGCTGCCTTGGATTTTTGCCCTATAATTTTAATCCGGCGAAAATTTTTATGGGAGATACCGGCTCAACCTTTTTGGGTTATTCTCTAGCGGTAATTTCGGTTCAGACCATGCTCAAAACCTATACGGCGCTTACACTAGTAGTGGCAGTGATTGTTTTGGCGCTGCCGATTGCCGATACTTTGTTTGCGATCGTTCGCCGGACGATGAATCATCGGCCCATCAGCGAGGGGGATCGCGGGCATTTGCACCATCGCTTGATTGATAAGGGGCTTAGCCAGCGCAAGGCAGTATTGACTCTGTATTTTGTCAGTGCTTTATTCGGCTTGGCGGCAATATTGATCGTTCTTCAGGACATTTGGGCGGCAGCCATCCTTTTGGCGGTGATGTTTACGGTTTGGATCGGCGATAGTGTGCTGCGAAACCGGCAGGAAAAGATGGATTCTAAATAAAATGTCACTTTCCGAGTTGCTTTCGGAAGTGGCGCTGATTTTGCGGCCGGCGGCTGGAACAGGAAGCAGGGAAGGATAAAGCAAGGTCACAAGGTCAAAATAGCACAGGAGAAGGTGGAAATATGAAAATTGCGATTGCAGGAGCGGGCGCTATGGGCGGACGCTTTGGATACATGTTGCAGCAGTCGGGTCAGCAGGTTTTTTATATTGACGGCTGGAAAGAAAATGTTGATAAAATGAATGCGGAGGGTCTTTGTATTGAAGAAAACGGAGAATGCAGGACAATTCCGGTCAAGGCTTATCATTCTAAAGAGAGTGGTAAGGAAGTGGCGGATCTGATCATTTTATTTGTTAAATCCATGCAGCTTCCGGAAATGCTTCAGGACTTGCAGGAAATCATCGGAGAGGAAACCAAGGTTATTTGTCTGTTGAATGGTTTGGGCCATGTTCGGACAATTGAAAAATGGATTCCCAGAAGAAATATTTATCTGGGTGTGACCTTATGGACGGCAAAGTTGATGGGGCCGGCGCGGGTTCATTTGTCTGGAGACGGCAATATTGAACTGCAAAATATCGCCCCGGAAATGGAGAAGGGAGCGCGGGAGATTGTCGAGGTTCTAAATCGAGCCGGATTAAAGGCGAAATATAGTTCGGATGTAATTTATTCGGTATGGAAAAAGGCGAGCATCAATGGTGCGATGAATGCGGTCTGTGCAATTTTGGACTGCAATCTCATGCAGTTTGGGCAGGTGCTGGACGGAGATATTTTTATTCGCAATATTCTTAAGGAATTTGCGTGGGCGGCAAAGGCGGAGGATAATGTCGAGCTGGATCAGGAGGCGGTATTTGCGGTTGTAAAGGGTTCCTTGGATCCGGCGCGCCAAGGCCTGCATTATCCTTCCATGCATCAGGACCTGATTCAGCATCGCCGCAAAACGGAAATTGATTATCTGAACGGCTATGTTTGGAGGAGCGGCAAGGAAAAAGGCGTTGCCACTCCATACTGTGAGATTATCACCATCCTAACCCGCGGCAAAGAAACCATCTTGGGATTATCCTAGCAATCCCGAAGGGATTGCTAGGGCGAGGTAGCATTTCCCAAGGGAAATGCGGTCGCCAAGGATTGTCCCGAAGGGATTGCTAGGGCGAGGTAGCATTTCCCAAGGGAAATGCGGTCGCTTTTGGCGGTGTTGAAGCGCTTTTTTTGAGCGCATCTGCCAAT
>JBGZBY010000097.1:0-4492 GCA_041844915.1 Eubacteriales bacterium | reverse complement strand
GGCTGTAACTAAAGTTTATTTTAAACATCAGATACAGTCTGTTACAAACCTACTTAAATAAGTCGCCAACAGCTTCTGCTGCATTATTAACTTTATCACTAAAAGTAGGCTCTTTTTTGCAAGCTGTTACAATAGATAGCATAAATAACAGGCAGGCAGTTACCAAAATAATCTTTTTTTTCATTTTTTTCTCCTTATAGTTTCTGATGATAAGTTACAAATCCATTATATATATAATGTCAAGCATAAAATTTAAAACATGAAAAAGAGCTTTTTTAGGTTTAGAGTTAATAAACTATTTTTTAGCTATCATTTTTATTTGCCATTGAGAAAGCAGGGATACATCATTGAGGTTTTCCATTATTTTATTACTTGCTAATTCACCGCAATTTTTGGTTTGCAATAGCACCAATCAAAAGCCATAAGGTCGGGAAATAGATTTGCCAAAAACTTAAAATTGTAGTAAAATGAAAAACGAGGCGAGCAGGCTTTTCCTGCGCAAGGCAGCGGATTTAGAAAGCCAAGCGGAAACAGGAACATCAAAAGGCGTATAGCTAGCAGAATAAGAGATTCGGCATAAAATTCAAAAAGGTTCGGGCAAAGTCAAGAGAGACTGATAAAGCGTAAAGAGGCTTGAATGGAGTCAAGAGAGGTCCGGCCAGTCCCAAGAGATTTGGGATAAAATCAGGAAGGGTTTAGACAGAACCCAAAGAGGCTTAGAATAAACTCCAAAGGGGCTTGTATCAAATCAGGCGAAGCTTAGGGGAGAACCCCAAAAAGCTCCGGAGAAAGTCAGAGCAATAAAACATAGAAAAACGAAAAAATCAGGGCGAAAGAGGATAACAATATGAGGATCAGCAGCGATACGGTTGTGATTGGTAAGATTACAACGACACATGGATTAAAAGGGGCGGTTAAGGTTCTGCCGATGACGGAGGACAAAAACCGCTTTTATGCGCTTTCACAGGTTATGGCGGAGCTTTCTGGCGGAGGACAGAGGGTTTTGACGATTGAAGCGATTCAGCCCTTTAAAGAAGGCTTTTTAATAGAATTTAAGGAAGTAAAGGAGCTGGGACTTGCGCAAAGCCTGCGGGGAGCATTTTTGCAGATTCCGCGAAGTCAGGCGCTGGAGCTGGCAGAGGATGAATATTATATTTTTGAAATCATCGGAGCAGAGGTATTTACCGATGAGGGGGAATATCTGGGGAAGCTGACGGAGGTGATTGAAACTGGCGCCAATGACGTATATGAGGTAACGGCGGAGGACGGCAGGGAAATCTTGATTCCGGTGATACCAGACTGTGTGCTTGATGTTGATACCGACAAAAAGCGGATTGAGGTTCATCTATTGGAGGGAATGCGATGAAATTCCATATTTTGACCCTTTTTCCGGAGCAAATCGAAAAAGGGCTGTCTGACAGTATCTTAAAGCGAGCGATGGATAAAGGACTGATTTCTTTAAATACGGTGAATATTAGAGATTATGCCGATAATAAATACCGGCAGGTGGATGACTATCCCTTTGGCGGCGGAGCGGGAATGCTTATGCAGGCACCGCCGATTTTTCGAGCATACTGGGACTTGCAGGCAAAGGGGCTGGAAACGAAGCGTCTGATTTATATGTCGCCGCAGGGCAGAACCTTAAATCAGGAGATTGTCAAGGAGCTGGCGGCGGAGAAGGAGCTGGTTTTTTTGTGCGGGCACTATGAAGGAGTGGACGAGAGAGTGCTGGAAGAGCTGGTAACCGAGGAGCTGTCGATTGGCGATTATGTGCTGACTGGCGGCGAGCTGGCAGTCATGGTGGTAATCGACGCAGTCAGCCGTTATGTGGAGGGCGTGCTTTCCAATGAGGAATCGGCAGGAGAGGAAAGCTTTGAACAGAGCCTGCTGGAATATCCGCAGTACACTCGTCCGGCGGATTTTGAAGGCAGAAGGGTGCCGGAAGTGCTTTTGTCGGGGCACCATGCGAAGATTAAGGAATTTCAAAGGCAAAGCGCTATTTTGCGAACGGCGACAAAGCGTCCGGATTTGCTGGAAAAAGCCAAGCTCACAGCCAAAGAGCGGGAGATGGTGGAGAACTATTTACGGGAGAGGAAAAGCCAGAAAGCAGCAGAAAATTTAGATTTTGACTAAGGGCGGGAGTTTTTTCAGAAAGCTGAAAAAAGAGCAGAGAACCTCAAAGGAGGGGAATAGGATGAGATTGGGGCATGTCATTTATAGAGTGGAAAATTTGAAGGAAGCCGTTGAAAAATGGAGAAATGATGGTTTTGCAGTAGAATATGGAAGCATGAAAAATCCATATAACGCAATTATTTATTTTAGCGAAGGACCTTACATTGAGCTGCTGGCGGACAGCAATATGCCTAGGCTTATTCGCTTTTTATTAAAATTAGGAAAAGGCAGGCATATGCTGAAACGCATTGAAGATTGGGAAAGCGGAAAAGAACGATGGAGTGGTCTTTGTATTGAAAAAGATGCCGGCGGTCTGGAAGAAGAAATAAGGCTTTTGAAGAAGTATGCAATAGAGGGAATATATTTGAAAAACGGGAGACGTAAGGATGTTCATGGCCGCGATTTAAGATTCAAATGTTATTTTCCAGACGAGCTGGCACTGCCGTTTTTGATGAGCTATTTTGAAGGAGAGGATCCCAAACCGAGAGATTTTACCCATTCCAATGGAATAAAGAGAATTGGAAAAATAAAATATCGTCTGCCCTCTCGATATATTCCGATTTTAAGGGAGCTTTTGGAGGATGATAGTTTGGAACTGATTTCGGACGATTTGCATTATGGGATTGATGCTGTAGAAATGATAAGGTAGCTACGGGGGGCATTAAAATAAGAGAAGCATAGAGAGGAAAAGGGAAAAATGGAAATTTTTGGAGTGTATATTGCGCCGTCGGTTTTGATTACCATTATTGTTGTCTTAGCAGCTTGGGGAGGCATTTTTTATCTTTATCGCCGGATTAAAAATTCGGCGTTTATAATGGGAATGAGAATGCTGCAAAAAGCATTTCGCGAAGAAATGGCAGAGGATGGCGGAATGAATTTTGAGGAATACGATATCAAGGAGGAGGTCAAAAAGCTGGACGCGGAATTTGACTGGGATGAGTTTTTGCGGCGGGTAGAGGATGCTTTCCGCAAATATTGTCAGGCCATGAGTGAAAACGACAATCGCCTGCTCAAATCCTTTGAAACCGACAGCCTTTTTCAGCGTCATAATGCGGTGATCCAGACGAATAAAAAGAATAGGGTGCGAGAGGTACATAAGATTCATGAATACTTGGGCGGAAAGATTTTGCAGGTGCGCCGGCAAAATCAGGGATATTTGACAGTGGAGGTCAGAGCAGCAATTTGCCGCTACAAGATCAATCAAAACGGCACGCTGCTTTCCGGCAACCAGACGGACAGCCGTAAGGAAGTCTATCGGCTGGAATTTTCCAAGGAAATGGCAAAGCAAGAGGTCAAAGAAAGCGTTAATTGCCCGAATTGCGGAGCGCCGCATTTGGTGCAGTCGGCGGGGGTTTGTGAATATTGCGGCACGATGATTTTAACCTTTAAGGATAATTGGCTGCTGTATGATTTGAAAAAAATGTAAAAAAGGATAGAGCGTGCGATGGGGACTTCTGATTTTTAATTCAATTCTAATCTGATTCCACAACTAGAGGACGACTTTCCCTTTTCATTTTGCTAAAATGCTATTGTAATAAAAATGGATTTCTAGTAAAATGAAGGAGAAGAAAAATGGAAAAAAGAGAAAACGCGCAGAATATTTTAAAGGAAAGCAATGCTATCCATGTTACAGAAGCCTACAAGGATTCAGATTCACCGCTCGAAACGACTACGCCTTTAAGCTACTCTTTGGCAATCCCAAAAATATCATTATCCTAAAGGAGTTTCTTTCCGTTGTTTTAAATTTGGAGGAAGAAAGCTTTGAGGAAATCATTATCGAAAATCCCATGGTGGGGAATTATCACTACGAGGAAAAGCAGGGGATTTTGGATATCAAGCTGACTCTCAGGGATGGCAAAAAGATCAATATTGAAATGCAAAACCGCTATGAGCCGAATTATGAAAAGAGAGCCCATTTTTACTGGGCTAGCCGCTATCTGGAGCGCTTTGCAGTAGGAGAAGAATATAAAGGCTTAAGCGTCTGCAGTGGAATCCATATTTTAAATGATAGCTTCTCCTTTGCGCCCGACCTTCACTCTATTTATCAGGTGAGGAATATCAAGAGAGAAATGCGCCTAGGCGAGGATTTTGAGCTGCATTTTTTAAACTTGACGCAGCTAAAGACGGAAGCTTTAGGAGAAAGCGCCTTGGAGCAATGGCTGTCCTTTATAAAAACCGATGACAACGAACTTCGGCAAAGGCTGGGAAAGGAGAACGCGACCATGCAATACGCCAATGAAATACTGAACCGATTTTACAGCGATAAGGAAGAACGATTAAAATATGAAGCGGCGTTTCGCTATGAATGCGACCGGGCAAG
>JBGZBY010000096.1:0-11188 GCA_041844915.1 Eubacteriales bacterium | reverse complement strand
TTTCCCGTTGACGGCGTATTATTCCCAGGAGTCGTATTTCCTGTTGACGGCGTATTATTCCCAGGAGTTGTATTTCCTGTTGACGGCGTATTGTTCCCAGGAGTTGTGTTTCCTGTTGACGGCGTATTGTTCCCAGGAGTTGTATTTCCCGTTGACGGCGTATTATTCCCAGGAGTTGTATTTCCTGTTGACGGTGTATTGTTCCCAGGAGTCGTATTTCCCGTTGACGGCGTATTATTCCCAGGAGTCGTATTTCCTGTTGACGGCGTATTATTCCCAGGAGTTGTATTTCCCGTTGACGGCGTATTATTCCCAGGAGTCGTATTTCCTGTTGACGGCGTATTATTCCCAGGAGTCGTATTTCCTGTTGATGGTGCATCTGCCGCAGACAAACCGCCGATTTCCACTTTCTTCGGGTCGGACGCCATCATAGTTCCTCTCGATTTCATGCGTACCAGATAGCTGCCCTCGGCCAGGCCTTCCTCCACAAAACTGCGGACGCTTACCCACTCTGTCGTGCCTTCCTTTTGATATTCCATCTGCGGAGTTACCTGCAAAAGCTTTCCATTGTTCTGGTAATCCGTGCAGTCCTCTCCTGACACCCAACTGGGCTCTTCCTGATAACTCAATGAAATCCTTTTTGGATCCGAAGGCAGGCGCCCGGCGCTTTCACTTTCCTTCACCAGGGTGATCGGACTTCCGTAAATCGGCTGAATCACAACTGCCGAAGCAGAAGCAACCCTGTGCCAAATCCCATCGCCAAGCGTATACCTGACATTATCCTCTTTGATATCCAGGATCCCTTCGTTCCGTCCGGTTGAACGAAATTCTGCCGCTGGTTGATCTTCCTTTACAATCTTTACAGAAATCTCTTTCTGATTGCCAGATGGGAAGGTTAATCCTCTTTTATTAACAGAAACCGTAATCTTCTCTCCGTCCTCTGCTGTAATATCCTTAATTAAAAGAACATAGCTGCCATCGGCTTCCTCTTGCAGCCCCTCTACCTCAGCGCCTACAACAGTGATATTTTCCGGTAAGAGCTGTAAATTACTTCTGTCAAATTTTAACAAAAAGCGATTACTGGTTTCTTCTTCTCCCGTCATTGCTTGTAAATCCGTAAAATTAACGGGAATAGCACTAGAAGTATCCAAGTTCGAAACATTATAGGTATACGAAGTATATTCGCCAATAGTTTCCACTTTTCTAATCTGCCCAATATGTGCCGAAGACGGCAAAATCTTCCTAAGCGCATTTTCTAGATTTTGATTCCCCAGACTATTTGCATCTTCCATACTTATAGGCAAAAATATTTTATGATGATAACTACTACCCATTGTCGTATTAAAATGACGACGTAAAACTTCTTCTACCTTATCTTCTGTTCTTGCAAATATCCCTCTTTTCTCATGAGGATAATGAGCATATTCCATTCCACCCTGAATTTCGCTGTCTAGTATAAGCCCCAGATAATGATCTTTCTTCATTTTTTCTGAGTCTATCAAAAAATATTGATAACCGATCCCCGGATATCCCCTATCATCCCATGTCGCATCCAAATAGTACCATTTACCATTTAAACGGATTTTATTCCACGCATGGCGCTCGCCTAATGCATCCCCTGTGGATACACCTGCTTGAATATTCAGCATTGTCATCAGCTTTTGAAATGCCTTGGCATATCCCCAGCAAACAGCTTTTTTCGTAATCAAAGCTTCATATTCTGGAAGTGGAGTATTGACATATCGACCATCGTATTCAATTGTTTCAACCAAATAGTCATGCACTGCCAGAATCTTATCCAAATCACTTAAATGTTGAAGTTTGCGGACAATCTCCTCCGCTTTTTCTTCCATTTCCTGCTGCTTATTCGCCACTCTAGTTTCTCCCTCAGTACGAACCTCAACTACGCAGCGATAATAAAATTCTCCCTTTTTTGCCCATACATGCGCCCAGCCTCCCTTTATTGCTGTTACTTTTCCATCTGCTGACAGGTCAATGCTGCTATCTGCTGTTCTGATTCTCGGATCTCCTCCTAAAAAGATCGCATCGTTCGGCATTCTGGTCATACATATCCAAGTAACATCAGGTACCTCTTTATCTTCATTATCCAAAAGACGCAATTGAAGGGTATCATTAATATTAAGCTTGACTTTTTTTGCTTCCAATCTCATTTGATCCGAGCCCAGCTCTTGATAGGGATGAAATCCCGAAAGCTTTGAGAAAAGATCCCCCAACTCCTGATCCGACATCCCACCACTTTGATGAAATACTTGCGCTGCCGGCGAAGCGCTTTGTTCAGCGGCAATCGGCATGCTCGCTGCCGAAAGCGCAAGGCTGCCGCTTAAAAAAATCGCCGCCCATTTGTTTAATCCTTTAAGTTTCATTTTCTTTCCTCCTAGTACAATCTCTTTCATTGCTAAAATGTACTTTGACAGCCCGCTTCACAGACTTATTCAAAGCTCCATCATGGAATTGCGCTTCCGTCAAGCCCCGCGCAGCTGCTTAAGCAATTCGCCTTGCCTTGACAAACCACCAGCTTCCGAGTATCTTCGCTTGCCACGCGACGCATAAAAGCACATAAAAATTTGCTCCTTTCAAAATGGGAAATAATGAAAGGCAGCAAATTAATCACAGAATCAACAATATTATATCGGCTCCTTCAAAGAAAGGCTTTAGCTTTTTTCTTCTTTTTTCTGCCGAAAGCTATTATGAAAAAACACAATATATACGATCAAGCCGAAGCTTAGTACAGCAATGGCAATAATCAGAACATTATAAAGTAAAATAATATTCATCTGCTTGCGGAATTCCTGCTGATCCATACCGACCACCAGATAAAAATCAGTATCGGTAATCCGCTTGGCCAGATACATTTTCTCTCTGCCCCGATACGCAGCAAGGAACATTTCCATTTCATTATTTAAAAGATTGGTCCCCAGTTCCCTGACCTCTCCTTGATTAATATTGAAAATCGTGTCCGCCCGATCGGCATTGGAGCTGAATCTATATTGCGGGTGAATGAGAAATCTGCCATCCTTATGCAAAATAAAGGGATAGCCCATTTCACCAAGCTTTTCTCCCTCTAAAAGCTTTACCAATTGCAAAAGACTGATATCAAGCGCAATTACGGCTTTGCACTCTCCATTTTCCAGCCATTTGGACAAGGTCATTACCGGACTGCCGGTATGCACATCAGCATACACCTCGGTATAATTGATTTTTTCGGGATTTTTCTCCGCCTCAACATACCAATTCCTTTCGTTCGCTCGCCAGTCAATATCCAGAATTTTTCGACGCGAACCGCTTTGCAGCGTGCCGTCCGGATATCCGATATAAATATCCATAATACTGTACTCGTCTTTTAAATAAGAATACTGTGCTTCAAGGCGCCGCGAAATTCGCTGATCATCCAGACTATTCTCAACAAAGGCTGCTTCCGTAAGCAAAATAGCCTCTCTGCTGTTTAAAAAATTTTCAACCTTGCCATGCAAATATTCCATTTTGGTCGTCAAATTGTTATTCACTTCTTTTCTTAGCGCTTCCGCTGATTCCAAATAGGAGGTAACGACCAAAAAAACAGCAACGCAAAAAACTGCCGTTGCCGCCAGAATAATCAGCTTCTGATTCAAATTTAGTTTTCCCTGCATCTATATTTCCTTCCTCTATTTTCGACTTCTGTTCGCCTCTCCATATCTTTTTTTGCTGTAGCTCCGGTTTTCGCTGCTTCCCAAGCGAAAGCCTAAGCTATCTCTACGGCCGCGACTTCATATAAGCTTATATTTATATCGGCCACTTCTTTAAAAAAATGAAGTCCTTTGAAAAAATAGATTGGAAAGTAAATTAAAAAACGAATTAAAAAGCAAATTGAAAATAGCTTTGAAGGCAGATTGAAAGACAGATGGAAAAACAAAGCCTCCCTCCCTCAAAGCCTTTTCTTTGAAGGAGGGAGACTGGCGGATACAACGAAGGGAGGCTATGGCATCTCTCTACGCTATCTTCCGCAACTCATTCCATTTGCCTTTCCATTCTTTAATATTTTCCACTCGGTATTCCTTTTTTCAAATAATTCGGAGCATTTTCCACTGCAAAGGTTTTCCTTTCCAGTGCCCCCTTTATTAGAAATTAAAGAAATTAAACAGATTGTACTTGCCAAACACCGAAACCAAAATCAGCGAAATAACCGACATAATCTTGATCAGAATATCAAGAGAGGGGCCAACCGTATCCTTAAGTGGATCGCCGACCGTGTCGCCGACAACTGTTGACGAATGAACCTCACTGCCCTTGCCATGTCCCTTTACACCGCCCGATTCTACAAGCTTTTTGGCATTATCCCATGCACCGCCGCTGTTTGCCGTAAACAGCGCCATCATGATTGCCGATAAGGTTGTGCCAATCAAAAGTCCTCCAACAAAATTAGCGCCAAAAATAAATCCGGCAATAATAGGAATAACAACCGACAGCAACGCCGGATATTTCATTTCCTTCAATGCCCCTTCCGAGGAAATTTCAATACAGGTCTTATAATCCGGCTTTTGCGTACCATCTAAAATCCCCGGATATTCTCTAAACTGGCGGCGAACCTCCGCAACCATTTTGCTGGCGGCTTTGGCTACCGCTTCAATCAAAAGACCAGAGAAGTAAAACGGCAATGCCGCTCCCACCAAAGCCCCTGCCAAAGTAGGCGTATCAATCATATTTAAAATCAAATCAAAGCCCTTGACATCTCCGGGATTGCTCTGCGAGTAAAGGAAGGATGCCAAAAGAGAAAGTGCCGCCAATGATGCCGAGCCGATTGCAAAGCCCTTGCCGATCGCTGCCGTGGTATTTCCGACCGAATCCAGCTTGTCGGTGATTTCCCGAACCTGCGGCTCCAGCTTACTCATTTCACTGATTCCGCCCGCGTTGTCCGCAATCGGACCATAGGTATCGACCGAAACCGTAGCCGCCACAAAGGACAGCATACCGATTGCTGCCATCGCCACACCATAAAGACCAGCAAAATAATTTGCTGCCAGCGTCGCCATCGCCAGAACCAGCACTGGCAAAAATGCCGATTTCATACCAACGGATAAGCCCTCGGTAATGGTCAGCGCCGTTCCCTCCAACGAGGCCTTAGCCACGTCTTTCGTCGGCTTATAATCATATGAGGTATAATATTCTGCTAAAAATCCGATAATGATACCGGCAACAATACCCACTACCGCCGCATACCATGGCGACAGCGCGCCGGTCCGAAAGCCCAGCGTCGAAATATCTATTTTGGTAAATACCAAATATGTCAATACCCCACTGCCGACAATCGTCAGCCCTGCCGAAATCCATGTTGCATAATTCAGCTCTTTATGAGCTTCCTCTGATACATTCCGCAAAAGCAGCGATAAAACTCCAATCACACAACTGATCAGCCCAACTGCGGCAAACATGACCGGAAAAAGAATCATTGTTTTCGCCGTTTCCGGAGAAAAGGCCGCTCCCGCCAAACCACTTTGCGTATAGTAAAAATAACCTGCCAGCACGCCCGCCGAAATCAAAGCGCCGACAAAGGATTCCAGAAGATCGGCGCCAAGTCCCGCCACATCGCCAACATTATCGCCGACATTATCGGCGATCGTCGCTGGATTTCTCGGATCATCTTCCGGAATATGCGCCTCGGTCTTTCCAACCAGATCAGCACCCATATCTGCCGCCTTCGTATAAATACCGCCACCGACACGGTCAAACATGGCAATCACCGAGCAGCCCAAAGCATAGCCCGAAATAGTCATTGTAAAGGGTATAAAATTGATTCCCAACCAATTGTCGATGATGACCAGCTGTTCCGGTTTAAGCTGTCCTAAAAACTCTCCGAAAACCACATAGACAATCCCCAGTCCCAGCAGTGCAAAGCCTCCTACCGAAAGTCCCATGACCGATCCGCCCTGAAAAGCAACCTTTAAGGTCTTGCCCAAGCTTTTTGTTTCTCTGGCACGATTGGAAACTCTGACATTGGCGATGGTAGCTATCTTCATACCGATAAATCCCGCTGTTGCACTCATGACAGCACCGATCAGAAACGCAACACCGACATACCACTCAACCAAAACCGCCAGAACCACTGCAATCACTGCCGCAATTTTGGCGATAACCTTATATTCATGATTGATAAAGGCAGCTGCTCCGATTTGAATCGCCTCTGCAATCTCTCGCATCAAATCCGTTCCGGGACTTAGTTTTTTAACGGAATTAAAATTATAAGCTGCTAGCCCCAAAGCTAGGGCTACCGCAGTAAACAATAAGAAATACATTGCTTCCCTCCTTTGTATAAGGTTTTTGCAGCCGAATCCCATGCCCCACACACCACAACCAAATCCGGCTTACAAAAGATAGACAGGTAAAATTTTCCGAAAAATCGCTTTAATTATACCATAATTAATCACGAAATGGTATAGCGCCCTAAGCAAAAAAACTTTTTCTCCGTTTTATGGATTTTTTTAGGCTTTTTTTATGCATTTTGAACATTTCTTATTTGTTTTTTGCATAAAAAAGCTCCGGATAAACCGGAGCTTTTTTGACAGGAAATTTTTATTTTTTTTTGTTAAGCTTCAAATACCTGCACCCGTAATATTTACTAATTCTGAGGATTCTGCGGTGGTCTTTGTTGCGGATAGCCCTGCGGCGCACCTTGACCTTGCTGTGAATAACTCTGCGGAGACATCGGCGGTCTTTGCGGCTGTCCGCCCTGCGGCGGGTAGCCCTGCGGAGCCTGCTGTGGATAACCCTGCGGAGGCATCGGCGGTCTTTGCGGTTGTCCGCCCTGCGGCATTCCTTGCTGCGGATAGCCCTGCGGCGCACCATAGCCCGGATAAGGAGCGGCATAACCGCCTACCGGCGCAAATCCGCCTCTGCCGTCGGCAATCCCCATAAACACAGCATTACTGAATGCCAGCATCGGCATAAAGACTATTGGCAAGAAAATCATCCCGATAATAAAGCCCGTGCTCTTTCCAAAATTCTGTCCCAGCTTAAAAACAGTGATAATACCGATAAAGGCATTCACGAACGGAACAAGCAGCAACAAGAAATAAATTCCCTTGCCCCAGCTGATCTCATATAATACATAAAGATTATAAATTGGTATGATCGATGCCCAGCCAGGCTTTCCCGCCTTGCTAAAAATCTTCCACATTGAAATAATCATTACAACGGCTAAAATCAAACCAAAAATAAGACCTAGCGTCATTATCATCTGCGCTTGCTTTACCGCTTGTTCATATTCTACTACGTATCCCATAAAGTTCTCTCCCTTCTTAGGATTATTTCCTGTCCTTATTGCTCATTAGCTACTAATAAATATATTATAACATTTTTAAAAAAACTGTCAACATTATTCTAAATGTGAAGTGCGCAAGCATAAAGGAACGCAACCGTGCAGCGGGCATATTCTTTTTGCGGCGCTTCACCAACGGACAAAAAGCGCTCAAGGTGTGTGCATAGGTGTTTGCCTCGGCGACTGATTCGCCAACCAACACCGAGAGGCAAAAAATCCCGCAGGAATTTGCGTTCGACTGTGAAGAGAAAGAGTGATTAAAAGGAAGATGAGGACGGGGCAAACCGTGAAGAAAAAGAGGAATTGAAAGAAAGCTGAAGAAGTGACAAACAGTAAAGAGAAGGCGTAATTAAGAGAAAAATGGAAAAGAGGCAAACCTCTAGTTGTGGAATTAGATTAGACTTTCATTAGAATTTATAAATTCCTAACACGCGCCCTACGAGCCAGAATTTATAGGGAAGTGCCTCGCAGCATTGCCATACAGCCCAATTTTGTTATCCCTTTTGGAAGGTGTGTCGAAACTCGCTCCCTGCGAGCGCTTTGGACAACGGGCGGCCTTCCAAAAGGGATGACGAGACTTGGGGTGAGGACGGTGCTGCGATGGTGATTTTATATGAATGGATGTTGTAGTGAATTGTAATAGGATAGGAAGGACACCGTGAAGCGCGACTGGTACGAAGTGGCAGGATTTTGCTGACGGGCAATATGGTGATAAATTTATCGTATTAAAAATATGTACGAAGGGGCTGCTTCAGTGAACAGCTTAAAAAGCAAAAAGCACCGCTCCAAATTCAAAGTATTTCGGAACAATGCTTTTTCTTGTTTGTAGCTTATAGCTCCGCGATTTCTTCGACGGTAAGACCAGTATATTTCACTATCGAAGCAATCGGTATATTGTCTTGCTTCATATTTCTGGCGGTTTGGAGCTTTTCGGAATGACGGCCGTGTGCTTCACCTTCTGTACGTCCACGCTTTTCACCAATGCGGATGCCTTCCTCCAAGGAGGAAGCCCGATCGCATTCATACCGGAAAGCGGCTTCGTATCTTAATCGTTCTTCTTTATTGCTGTAGAATTGATCCATTACCTCATTTGCATATTCCATCACCTTGTTCTCCCTTCCCAGTCGGCTGCGTACCTCTTTGTCATCCGTTTCAATAAAGCGAAGCCATTTCTCCAATTCATCACCGGCTTCCTCCGGCAGTCTTGTCAGGTCTAAAAAATGAATTTCCAAATCCTCTCCCAGCAGGGTAAAGTTCTTTCTATTCAATACTTGATAGATCGAATGAATCTCTGTGACAAAAGGAATTTCGCTGTTTAAAATATGAATGCTAATGCATTTTGGTAGTAAACGGTAGGCTTCGCCGGATTTAAAATTTTCTAAATAGCGTCTTGCCCAATAATAATATGCTCGCTTTTCATAATGCGTTTCCCAGAGATTTTGCATTTCAATATTGATCTTTTGCCCATCTCTTAGGGTCAGCTTAATATCTAAAATTCCCTTCTTTTCCTCATAGTAATAATTCCCCACCATAGGATTTTCAATGACGATTTCCTCAAAGCTGTCTTTCTCCAGGTTTAAAACAACCGAGAGAAACTCTTTTAGGATAATAATATTTTCGGGATTGCCAAAGAGCAGCTTAAAGGCGTAGTCATTCCGAGCGGTGAATCTGAATTCCTTGTGGGCTTCTGTAACATGGATAGCATTACTTTCTTTTAAAATATTCTGTGCGTTTTCTCCATTCCTCATTTTCTTCTCCTTTATTTTACTAAAAATTGATACCTATTACAATAGTATTTTAGCAAAGTAGAAAGAAAAAATCGTCCGCAATTTGTGGAATTAGATTAGAATTTGATTAAAAACCAAAAATCCTTATCGCACGCTCTATCATTTTAAATTCATCGTATTCTCAAGGCGTGCGTAGGGGTTTGCCTCGGCGACTGATTTGCCAGCACCGAGAGGCAGAAAATCCCGTAGGAATTTGCGTTCGCCCCTAGCACACGCCCTGTGAACATGCGTTTATCTCTGCTCTAAGGCGTGTGCAAAGGTTTGCCTCGGCGATTAATTCGCCAGCACCGAGAGGCAGAAAATCCCGCAGGGATTTGCGTTCGACTGTAAAGAGAAAGAGGAATTGAAAGAACGACGAAAAAGGGGCAAACCATAAAGAGAAAGAGCAATTAAAGGGAAGATGGAAAAGGGGCAAACCTCTAGTTGTGGAATTAGATTAGAATTCGATTAAAAATTAGAATACTCCTTCGCACACATCTTAAGGCAGAGATAAGCCAGAATCTATAGAGAAGTGCCTCGCAGTATTGCCATGCAGCCCAATTTTGTCATCCCTTTTGAACGGCGTCGAAACTCGCTCCCTGCGAGCGCTTTGGACAACGGGCGGCCTTCCAAAAGGGATGACGGGACTTGGGGTGAGGACGGTGCTGCGATGGTGATTTTATATGAATGGATGTTGTAGTGAATTGTAATAGGATAGGAAGGACACCGTGAAGCGCGACTGGCATAAAGGAATGCAACCGTGCAGCGGGCATATTCTTTTTGCGGCGCTTCACCAGCGGACAGAGAGCGCGGAACGCGCGGCAAATGCGCAGCATCTGGTCTTGCGGTGGGAACGTGGCGGCACTTCACTCTCAAAGCGCGACTAGCATAAATGAATATTAGCTGCGTAACAACTCCTCTGTCGTGATTTCATATTTTTTATCACAAAAATGGCATTCCACCACGATCGGCTTCTTTTCTTCTAAAATCGCCGATAGCTCCTCCTTCTGCAAGCCCTGAATCGCCCGAATAAATCGTTCCTTTTCGCAGTTACAATAATACCGGATTTTCTTTTCCTCCATCTTCTCCGGCTGTAACCCCGCCAGAACCAATCCGGCAATATCCGCCGCAGAAAGTCCTTCATCCAAAAGCGAAGTAATTCCGGGCATGGCGGCAATATTTTTCTCCAAAGCAGAGATTGTTTCCTCCGAGGCAAAGGGCATCAACTGAACAATAAAGCCACCCGCCTGCCTTACGCTGCCGTCCACGTCTACCAACACTCCCAGCGATACTGCCGACGGCGTTTGCTCCGATTCGGCAAAGTAAGCAGTCAGATCCTCGGCAATTTCACCACTGACCAAATTCATCTGACTACTGTATGGATCCTTCAGCCCATAATCCTTCACCACCGAAAGCCTGCCCTGCCCGATGCCGCGAGAAATATCAAGCTTGCCGTTTTCCTTTAGCAAAGTTTCACTTTCCGGATTCAGGGCATAGCCCTTTAGATTTCCGGTTTCTGCTGTCACCAGCAAGCCTCCGAGAATCCCATCTCCTTTTATTTGGACAGTCAGCTTTACCTTTTCGGATTTTTCCATGCAATACATCAAACCGGCTCCTATCAGCAGCCTGCCCAGCGCCGCCGTTGCCAGCGGCAGAGAATGGTGCAGCCGTGCTGCCTCCGCCACAACATCTCTAGCCTCGGTAACATAAAGCCTTAATTCTCGTTTGCTGTCGCTATATAATTCTACAATACTCATGATCTGCTCCTTTTTTTACTTTTCTTCCTATACCCATATTGGCATTCCTTCGCCGGCTCTCCGTGCCACTGAAAGCTCTATCCCTTTCTTTTGGCTTCATTCTGGCGCAAGGCAAGTGTTCTTTTATCCCCTTGCTCCTCAAAATTCTTCCTCGCTGCAAGGCTTGCCTTCTTCTGCTTTATTGCGGTACACATGCCCTTTGCTGCTTTCCCATGCAAATACCCTTTGCTGTCTCTGCCGGATTCTTTCGCCGGCTCTCTGCGCCGCTGAACACTCTATCCCTTTCTTTTGGCTTCATTCTGGCGCAAGGCAAGCATTCTTTTATCCCCTTGCTCCTCAAAATTCTTCCTCGCTGC